>DATEOP010000269.1:0-4747 GCA_035274065.1 Burkholderiaceae bacterium | reverse complement strand
TCGGACCACGCGTGCGCGTCGGATTGTCGGATTGTCATGAAACCATCGACCGGATTGAGTTCGCCGCCCTGATATCCGGTAACGACGCGTGCCGGAACGTCGAGCGCCCGCATCAGGAAGACGAACGCAGACGCATAGTGTTCGCAATAGCCCTGGCGCGTGTCGAACAGAAAATCGTCGATCGAATTTCGACCCAGTCGGGTCGGTGTCAGGGTGTATTCATAACCGCCACGCCTCAGGTGCTCGAGCGCTACGCGCACACGGTCAGCGTCGGTATCCGCGCGCGAGCGAATCTCGTCGGCGAGTTGCAACGTGCGTGGGTTATAGGTCGGGGGAAGTGCGAGCCAATTACGTCGTTCAAAGACGCTTGAGTCCGCGTTGTAGCGATACGTCAGGTACGAGCGCATCTCATATCGGACGCGCTGGCGAACCAGGTCGTTGGTGACGATTCGCATATCCGGCGTCATGCGAGGCGCGAATTCGCTGGTCACCGGCAGCATGGCGGGGGCGTCAAGCGCAAACAGCCAGTCGCGGTTATGCGGCTCAAGCGTGACCGTGTAAGAGACTGCAGACCGCGCGTCTCCTTGAACTGTCGGAACTGTTGTTTCGCCTGAGCGCTGCTGCAGCGGCGTCCATGAGCGACCGTTAAACGTACCGAACACTGGACCGCGCCAGTAAAGCTTGTCGTTGCTCGGCGCTACACCGTCGAACTTGGCGCGAAATGCGATTGCGGGGGACTCGAGCAGCTTGCTGATCGTTCCGGGCGCCATCGAGTTCGACAAGCCAGTGTTGCCCGCCGCGGGGTCTCCCGGCGTACCCCACAGCGGTCCCGAGATGCGGGGAAATAACACAAACAATACGGCCGTCAGCGGAACTGCTTTCAGTAATGTCATCCCGACCATTTTCAGCTTGCGAGCTGCTGGCAGGTCGGTCTCGTCGAGATTCACGCTGATCAACACGAAGAACAAGGCGGTCACCGCGAGCAGCGCCATGACTGCGACGTGTATTTCCTGGCCGTTCAGAAACTGCGTCAATAAGATGAAGAACGACAGGAAAATCACAACGAAGATATCGCGTCGGGCGCGCATCTCAAGCAGCTTCAACGCCATCAACAGCAGCAGAAACGTCACACCCGCCTGTTGGCCAACAAGCGTGCTGTATTGCAGGTAGACCGCGACGCTGGCTGCGATCAACAACGGGAACATCAAGAGGCGACTCGGTATCGGCCGCTGCGTCACCGTCAGGAATGCGCGCCACACGAAGAGCAACACGAGCACGGCTGTCGCCCACCAGACCAAATGCTCAAAGTGCGGAATCACCACGAATGCGACAGCGAGGAGGAGCACCAACATGTCGCGCCGCTCGCGTGCCGCGCTTGACACCTGTGGGCCGAACAGCAGCGCAAACGGGGCGAAGAAGCGAGCGACTTTCTCGCGTCGTGTGAGGGCGGGTTGAGCGACAGCAGCCATTTGGGGCACTACCCGATGCACAGCGCAAGTGCGGTCAGGCAATGCTCGCGATGTGCGGTGCCGCTGCCAATGAAAATCATTGCATCGGGAAGCTTTAACCCATAGCGCATGTGTGAAGCATCGGCATCGAGCACCCAGCGTGTCAAGCGTGACAGCCGCCCTTCGATGCCGAGCACTTCGGGCAGCTCGCCGTAGTCGAGCATTAGCTCTCCGCCACCGGCTGCCTCGAACTGCTTGACCGACAGCTCGTCGGAGCGCGCGGCGAGCTTCCACGCGATCATCTTCTGCGCGTCACCTGCTTGGTACGGACGCACACCTGCAAAATCATCGCCGCTGGATGCCATGCCTGCTGCTTCGCCGACGCCTGCGCCTGTAAATGGCAACGCGGGTGCATCGAATTCAGGTGCTGGATACACCATGGCCGTCAACGCAGGCGTGAAGTACGCCCACGCACGCCAGAGTCCGAACGGATAGCGCGTCTCGAGCGTGATGCGCTGCGCGGGCAGGCGCCCCCTTATCGGTGCTGGCAAAGGCACCGAGACCGTTCGCAGACCACGCGCCGGCAGTTCAATCGTGATTATCGGAAGCTCTCGCTCGCGCGGTGTCCTGCTGAAAATGCGGCTGAAAGGAAGGCCGGGCTCCGGCAGCGGCGTGAACGACAACCGCACCGCAAACCGGTCGACACTTGTGGGGTTGGTCACATTGATTTCGAAAGCAGCGACCTCACCGGCATAAACCGGCTCGACCTGGACGCCCCGAATGACGACCTGTGCGAGGTTCGAATGCGTGTTGTGCATGCCAACGATCGCCATGCTGGCGACCAGAAACGTCAGCAGATAGCCAAGCTGCAACATGTAATTGATCGAGCCAATCAGCAGGATCAGCGTGACGATGCCGAAGGCGAGTCCCGGTCCGCTTGGCAAGATGTATACGCGCCGCCGATCCAAGATGACGTCGCCGGCTTCCGGGCCGTGTCGTCCAGCGATCCAGTCGGCAATCCTCACGACAACCGCGTTGTCGGCAATGCTCATCTCGATTGCTAGGGTACCGGGACGGCAGCGATCAACTGCGACACCAGTTCCTTGCCGTGCAGCGCGCGACCGGTTTCTCGACTGGTCGTGTGCAGACGATGCCCTGCCACGCAAGGCATGATGTTCTGCACGTCTTCGGGAATCACATGCTCGCGGCCGTCGAGCCACGCCCACGCGCGTGCCGCGGCGAGCAACGCGAGGCCGCCGCGCGGGCTCAAACCTTCCGCGTATTTGCCCGAAGCGCGAGTGTGCGCAATCAATGACTGCACATAGTCAAGCAGCGCAGCCGACACGTAAACTTTCTTAGCCTCGGCTTGAGCTGCCAGCAGATCAGCGGGGCGCGCCGTTGCGCCAAGCGATTTCAGCATGTCACGTCGTGCTTCGCCAGACAACAACGAGCGTTCAGCTGTTCGATCTGGATAACCCAGGCTAATGCACATCAGAAAGCGATCGAGCTGAGATTCGGGCAGTGGGAACGTGCCCACCTGATGCAGCGGGTTTTGCGTCGCAATTACGAAAAACGGATTCGGCAACGGACGAGACAAGCCATCGATGGACACCTGGCTTTCTTCCATCGCTTCAAGCAGCGCGCTTTGCGTTTTCGGGCTGGCGCGATTGATCTCATCGGCGAGCAGTACTTCGGTGAAAATCGGCCCAGGATGGAACACGAACTGACCACTGTTTCGCTCATACACGGAAACGCCGATGACGTCCGAGGGCAGTAGATCGCTCGTGAACTGTATGCGCCGGAACGGCAGTCCCATCGAGATCGCTATCGCATGCGCCATCGTCGTTTTTCCGACTCCTGGTGCGTCCTCGATCAACAGATGACCGCCCGCCAGCAGGCACGTCAGGCTCTGCCTGATCTGCAGCGTCTTGCCGACGATGATCTGGCCGATCTGCGTGGCAGTCGAACGAAACTTCTCTAACATGAGGCCGTTAGTTCGGGAGACAGTGCATGCTGCAGACGGGTTTGTTTACGCATCGGGATTGTTCGCAGCACGAGATGGGATCGTGGCACCCGGAATGCCCCGAGCGACTCGCCGCAATTTCGGATCATCTGATCTCGACGGGTCTCGCACCGCACCTCAAGCATTTCGAGGCGCCACTGGCGTCGACCGAAGCGTTGCAGCGTGCGCATAGCGCGGATTACGTTGCACGCTTGCAGTCTAGCGTACCGACTGAGGGCTACCGGCCGCTCGATCCCGATACGTCGATGAACTCGCACTCGTTGAACGCTGCATTGCGCGCAGCCGGTGCAGTGGTTGATGCCGCCGATCGCGTCGCCAATGGTGAAATTGCAAACGCGTTTTGCGCGGTGCGTCCACCCGGCCACCATGCGCGCAAATCCGCCGCGATGGGATTTTGCATCCTCAACAGCATCGCCGTTGGCGCACGCCATGCGTGTGAGGCGCTCGGCTTCGAGCGCGTCGCAATTATCGATTTCGATGTGCACCATGGCAATGGGACCGAAGAAATTTTCGGGGACGACGAGAAGGTGCTGATGGCCAGCTTTTTCCAACATCCGTTTTATCCCTACAGCGGCACCGGCAACCCTGCGAAAAACATGGTGAACGTGCCGCTTCCGGCTGGAACCAAGGGTGGCGTAGCAAGGCAGGTGGTCGATGAAGTCTGGCTGCCACGGCTCAACGAATTCGAACCGCAGATGATTTTCATCTCAGCCGGGTTTGACGCTCACCGCGAGGATAGTCTGGGGCAGTTGGGACTGGTCGAGGCTGATTACACCTACATCACCGAGCGACTGATGGAAGTCGCCGATAAGCATGCCGACGGGCGCATCGTCAGCTCGCTCGAGGGCGGTTACAACTTGAGCGCACTGGGACGCAGTGCCGCAGCGCATGTAAAGGCGCTTGCGCGCCTATGAAGCGCAAACTGTTCGACATCGGGCTCGAACGCAACGCGGCCAATTTTTCGCCGCTGTCGCCGCTGCCGTTTCTACAGCGCTCTGCAACGGTGTTTCCCGGATTGCCCGCCGTTGTTCATGGCTACGGTAAGAAAGTACAGCGGCTCACCTGGTCTGAGTTGTATCGCCGCTGCCGCATGCTCGCATCCGCGCTCTCGCAGCGTGGGATCGAACACGGCGACACTGTTGCCGTGATGCTGCCGAACACGCCGGCAATGGTCGAGGCGCACTTCGGCGTCCCAATGACAGGCGCGGTACTCAATGCGCTGAACACTCGCCTTGACGCAGCATCGATCGCGTTTCAACTGAATCACGGCGAGGCT
>DATEOP010000268.1:0-9912 GCA_035274065.1 Burkholderiaceae bacterium | reverse complement strand
GCCGGTTCCGGTCAGCAAGGACTCGGCGTGCTCGAGCAGCGGCGGGATCACCAGCTCGTATCCGTAGCTGCGATACAAGTCCAGCAATGTGCGGCGCAACTGCTCAACGCGCCGCGCTTCGCGCGGCAATACGTCCGATATATTTTCAGGCAGTAACCAGCGCGGCATGGCAAAGCCAGACGGCCCGCATGGGCGTCTCGCAAAAAAGTGTGATCAACTCAGGGAGGCTAACTCTGAAGCCAGAACAATAGCGCGCCGGCGGCGACCGCGATCAAACCGAAAAAACGAATCTGACCGTCGTTCAGCTCACTCAGGCGGGCAAACATCTGCCGCCAGGCGTTCGGTGCCACCAGCGGCATCAGGCCTTCGAACACCAGCATTAGCGCGAACGCAAGGCCAAATACCGACATCGACGCTATCGAGATCCGCCCTTTGTGCTCGCACTCGTGCCACCCGGCTTGGACCCGCGGAGGTACTTGAAAAACTCGGACGATGGATCGATCACCATCAGGTCGTTTCGGTTCTTGAACGTCGTTCGATACGCTTCCAGCGTGCGATAGAACTCGGCGAAATCGGGGTTCTGTCCGAATGCCTGCGCATACAACGCCGAGGCTTTTGCGTCGCCCTCGCCTTTTACCTTCTGAGCGGCACTGTATGCCTCGGCTAACAGCACTTCGCGCTGTCGATCCGCATCGGCGCGGATTTTTTCGCCCTCGGCCGAACCGATCGAGCGCTGCTCGTTTGCCACGCGCTTGCGCTCAGCCTGCATGCGACCATAAACGGAGTCGCTGATTTCCGGCACAAAATCGATTCGCTTCAAGCGGACATCGACGATCTCGACACCGAGACCCTTCACGCTCTCCTGAACCGCGACCCGGATCTCCTCCATCGCCTTATCACGCTGACGTGAAGTGATTTCGTTGACCGTCCGTTTATTGACGGCCTGGTTCAGGGCATCGCGTACCAACGTCGAGATGCGCTCCTCGGCTGATCGCTCGCCGCCCGGGAAGCTCACACGGAACGCGCGCGGTTCGCTGATCCGCCAACGAACGAACGAGTCGATTAGCAGGTTTTTCTTTTCCGAGGTTTGTACGCGGTCGGCTTGAGGCGTGTCGATGGTCAAGATACGGCTGTCCTGATATTCGACGTTTTGCAGCAGCGGCAGCTTGAAATAAAGGCCGGGCTGCGTGACCACTCGAACGATCTCGCCCAACTGAAACACGATCGCGAACTGACGCTGATCGACGATAAACGTGCTCGCGCGCACCGCGACCGCCACCAGTACCAGTCCAATCACTGCTGCGACGATTCTATTCATCGGTATCTCGACACCTTAGCGCGCGTCACGGTCGCGCGTGCGCAGGTTCTCACGCCCGCGCGTTTCTGGAACAGGCGCGGGTTCCGGTGTTGTCGTCGGCGCTGGGCGCGCGACGCCCGAGTCCTGCAATGCCTGCTGCATCAGTTTGTCAAAAGGCAGATACAGCAGCGGACTGCTGTTCCGAACATCAACCATCACCTTGCTCGTGTTCGAGAACACCTGCTGCATTGTGTCGATATAAAGCCGGTCGCGCGTAACCTCAGGCGCTTTGTTGTATTCGATCAGGACCTGCTGAAAGCGCGACGCATCACCCTGTGCGGTCTCTATCACGCGCGAGCGATAACCGTCGGCTTCCTGCAGCAGGCGTGCTGAAAGACCTCGCGCCTTCGGAATGACATCGTTCGCGTACGCCTGCCCAAGATTGATTTCGCGCTCACGATCCTGTCCTGCTTTAACGGCGTCGTCGAATGCCGCCTGCACCTGTTCTGGCGGTTGGGCATTCTGAATCGCCACCGCCTGAACCAGGATGCCGGTGCCATAGCGATCGAGCATATCCTGCATCATCCTGCGGACTTCAATCGCGATTTCCTGCCGCGATTCATACAACACCGAGTCCATCGTCTTGCGACCCACGACTTCGCGCATTGCAGATTCGGCAGACTGAATCACCGCCGCAGTGGGATTGCGGCTGTTAAACAAATAATCGCGCGCGCCGTTGTCCTTGATCCTGTACTGCACTTCGAACTGGATGTCGACGATGTTCTCGTCGTCAGACAACATCAACGCTTCCTTCAATCGCTCGGGCCGGCCGCGTGTGCCGACTTCAACCCGTCGAAGTGAAGAAATGTCGACCAGCTCGTTGTTCTGAACCGGCCACGGTAACCGCCAGCGAAATCCGGGAGCTGTCGTTTGATCGGACGCTTTGCCGAATGTCGTCACGACACCCACCTGCCCCTCCGGAACGATGTAGAAGCCGCTACCGAGCCAAATCAACGCAATAACGGCAAGCACAGCCGAAAGGCCGAGCCCTGCACCTTTGCCATCGGGGGTGAACCCGCCAAAACGTCCACCGTTACCCCCGGTGCCGCCACGCCGCCCCCCGCGGCGTCCGAACAAGCCAGAAAGCCGGCGATTGAAGTCGCGCCAAAGTTCGTCGAGATCGGGCGGCCCGTCGCTGGGGCGTTGCGGTCGTTGCGGCCGTTGTTCGGGCTCACGACGCGGTTCTTCCTTCCCGTCGTCGTTCGAGCCGCCGTTGCTGCCACCCCGGCCCCACTTTGGATCGTTAAGCGACATCGAACAGTCTGATGATCAGTGTCATATCGACCTGCGCAAACTTTGGACTACGCCGCCGCTGCATTGGGCCACGAGGAAACGTTTTCGTCTTGTTTTGCATTGGTGGGCGAGTCATCTCCGCCCGCCGAACGCTCGATGAATTCGACTATCGAATCGCGCAACAACTCCAACCCCAATCCCGATTGCGCGCTGACTGAAACGGCGACGATGTTATCACGCGAGTCGCGCTCGATTGCCGGCGCGCGACCGACGATATCGATCTTGTTGTAGACGACAATCGTCGGAACTTGGTCAGCGCCTATTTCGCGCAGCACGCTCTGTACTTCAGCCATCTGCTCGGCGCGTGCCGGCGACGCAGCGTCGACCACATGAAGCAATAAATCGGCCTCAGCAGTTTCACTTAAAGTCGATTTGAATGCCTCAATCAACGTATGGGGTAAGCCGCGAATAAACCCGACCGTATCGGATATCACGGCCTGCGTACCGCCGCTGCCGTTGAGCCCATTGCCCAAACGGCATTTGCGCGCGGTGGTGTCGAGCGTCGCGAACAGCTGATCGGCTGCATAGACGCCCGCTTGCGTCAGCGCATTGAACAAAGTCGACTTGCCGGCGTTGGTGTATCCGACCAGCGAGATCGAGACGACGTCATTGCGCGAGCGCGCACGCCTGCGCGTGCGACGTTGCTTTTCAGATTGCTTCAGCCGCTCGCGCAGCCTCTTGACCCTAACGCCGATCAACCGTCGGTCGATCTCGATCTGCTTCTCCCCCGGACCGCCCGTTTTTCCGAGTCCGCCGCGCTGGCGCTCCAAGTGCGACCAGCCGCGCACGAGCCGCGTCGACAGGTGCTGCAGCTGCGCCAGCTCAACTTGCAGTTTGCCCTCGCGGCTTTGCGCACGCTGCGAGAAGATGTACAGAATCAGTGCGGTGCGGTCGAGCACCCATAGGCCGAGCGTTTTCTCCAGATTGCGTTGCTGGGCGGGCGACAACGCGACGTCAAAGATCACGAGGCCCGCAGCAGCTGTGACAGCTTCTGTTCTGAGCTCCTCGACTTTGCCGGCGCCTACAAAATAGGTTGGATCCGGTCGATCGCGCCGCACGGTTAACAAAGCTGCAGGCACGATGTCCGCTGAGACGACGAGCTGCTTCAGCTCGTCGATTGCATCCGGATCGTCTCGTCGCCCCACGGCAACGCTGACAAGCAGCGCGCGCGTGGACTGCCGCGCCCGCTCCGAATCAACCTGAAACACGCTCAGGCTTCGGGCTCCGCAGCGAGATTAACCGGCCGCGCAGGCACGACAGTCGAAATGGCGTGCTTGTAAACCATCTGCGTCACGGTATTGCGCAACAGCACCACGTACTGGTCGAACGACTCGACTTGGCCTTGTAGCTTGATGCCGTTAACCAGGTAGATCGACACGGGAATGTGCTCTTTACGCAGCGCATTAAGGAAGGGGTCTTGTAAGAGTTGCCCTTTGGCAGTCATTTTTTCTCCAGCGTTTTGACACGCTTGTTCGTATGCGGTTCGGCGGGAAAGGCTGGCACGCTATAAAAATGGTGACGGGCCCGCTGAAATCAATGTAAAGCAAAAGGCGAACCTTGGCGAGCCAGCGTAGCTCTGAACAACGCACGCGTACGCTACTTGGTGTACGGGTTCTTGCTAGTGCGAAATTCAACGCGCAGGGGTGTGCCCGTCAGCTCGAACTGCTCACGGAACTGTCCCTCTAGGTAGCGCCGGTAGGACTCGGCCACCTGGTTCAACGAGTTACCGTGAACCACGATAACCGGCGGATTGTGGCCGCCCTGGTGCGCGTAGCGAGGCTTGGGCCGCGAGTGACCGGCGCGCGCAGGCTGTTGCCGCTCGACGGCCGCTATTAGTGCTCGCGTCAGCTTGGGCGTTGGCAATCGTACGAATGCTGCGCGATGCGCCTCGGTCACCGACCGCATCAGTGATTTCAAGCCAGTTCGCTTTCGTGCCGAGACCTGATGAAAGCGTGCCCAGCGCAAGAAATGAAGCTTGCGCTCGATTTCGCGCGTGATCCGCTCGCGCTGATAAGCATCCAGCCCATCCCACTTGTTGACTGCAACCACCATCGCGCGGCCGCTTTCAAGCACGAAACCAGCGATGTGAGCATCCTGGTCGGCGATCTCCGAAGCCGCATCGAGCAGCAAGATCACGACATTGGAATCGGCAATCGATTGCAGTGTCTTGACGACCGAAAATTTCTCGATAGTCTCGAATACCTTGCCGCGTCGGCGAAGTCCCGCGGTGTCAATCAGCGTGAACGCCTGGCCGTCGAAATCGAAGTCGATCTCGATCGAATCACGGGTGGTCCCTGGTTGATCGAATGCGATCAGCCGATCCTCGCCCAGCAACGCGTTGATCAACGTCGACTTGCCGACGTTTGGCCGGCCGACAACGGCGACTCGAATGCGCTTGCCCGCGCTCGGTTCTTCAGCTCCCTGCTCCTGGTCTTCCGGGAAGGCGCCGAGCGCGGTCTGCATCAACGCTTCCACACCCTCACCATGGGCCGCTGAAATCAGCCACGGCTCGCCCAGACCGAGCTCGTGAAACTCGGCCGCGGCCTGTTCGGTGAGACCTTCTGCCTTATTGACCGCCAAGACGATCGGCCTCCCTGCGGTACGAAGCCGCTTCGCAATGCGCTGGTCCTGACTCGTCAGACCTTCGCGCGCATCGAGAACGAAAATCACGACGTCGCATTCAGCGATCGCTTGCTCGGTTTGCGCGGCCATTTCGCGCACGATGCCCTCGGCGTTGACGGGCTCGAACCCGCCGGTGTCGATGGCGATGTAGTCACGCGGGCCGATGCGGCCTTCACCGTAATGCCGGTCGCGAGTGAGTCCTGGAAAATCGGCGACCAGCGCCGCGCGAGTGCGCGTCAGCCGATTGAACAGCGTCGATTTGCCGACATTAGGACGGCCGACGATTGCAACAACGGGTTTCATTAATTAGTCGCCGCTCGCGCGGCGATCCGGCTTCTACTCAATCGTCAGTAAGACGATCGTCCCGTCGCGCGCTTGTACGACCGCGCCGCCGCCGAGCGGACGCGGCGTGGCGACAATGTCTGCCGACAACGGAACGCGCGCGATGAACGCACCGTCGTCGGGCGACAAGAAGTGCACGACACCGGCAAAGTCTCCAGCCACGACCGCGCGGCGGAGCGCGAGCGGCGCAGAAAGGTCGCGATGCATCAGCTTGTCTTGCTTCCAAGCTGAGGATCCTGCCGCTCGGTTGAACGCGAGTACGTTCGACTTCGAATCCACGACATACAGGCGCCGCTCATCGGCGGTCGGCCCCGACGCTGCGGAAACCTCACTCGACCAACGCAGGCTGCCATTGGTCGCATCAAAACAACCCACACGACCCTGATACGACGCCGCACACACTTCGTTACCAATAACGAGCGGTGCGCCAACCACGTCGGCGAGGCGTTCGACTTCGGTGGCGCCGCGCGGCTCGGACACTGCGACATCCCAGCGCACCGCACCGTTTGGGACATTCAATGCCACCAGACGCCCGCTTGGAAAACCTGCAATGACCAAATCGCCTGCGTAAACCATCTCGGTCAGGCTGCGCAATGTCAGAGGTACGTTGGCGCGCTGATACGCCCAGCGGCGCCGGCCCGTAGCAGCGTCGAGTGCGGTCACGCGATAGTCGGTCGATCGCACCACTACTAGACCACGACCGACCAGCGGCGGCGATCGCATCTCACCGCCAACCTGCGTTCGCCACAATTCCTTACCATCGGCCCCTAACGCGACCACCTCGCCGCGATTGGTTGCGACAACCACCGTGAAACCATCGCTGCCGACGCCAGCAGTAAGCCGCGCCTTTACATCCGCGCGCCACACGACTTGTCCACTATCGGGTGCGAGGCGTACGACGGCACCATCAGCTGCGGCTGCGTAAACCGCGTTCTCGGTCACGGCGGGCTGCATTAGCTCGGTTCGGCTGGCACCAATCGACGCACGCCATGCAACCCGAGTATTCAGCGACGGCTTTATGTCGGTCAGCGCAGTGGGCTGCACGGCGCGTGACGGCGTCCCGCCGAGCCACGACGGTAGCCATGAACAACCGCTAACCAACGCCACAGCCAGCGCCGCTATTGCCGCACGTCTCATGACGTTGCAGTCGCAGGCAGCGCGTCGAGCTTCAGCTGAATAATTTGCCGCAGTGGATGCTCGGGTGCGGCTTTGGCGAGCGCGTCACGATACGCAGCGCGCGCTTCATCGATCTTGTTCTGTGCAAACAATACGTCGCCGCGCCGATCCGCAATCGCCGTTGCATCGAGTGCCGACCCAGCGCTGTCCAGCACTTTCAACGCTTCATCAAATTGTTTTTCATCGAGTAGAACACCAGCAAGCCGCACTCTCGCGATGGCGACAATCTCTGGGTGATCGGCATGCTCAATAAGCCATTGCAGGCGCGTTCTTGCACCGGCAAGGTCTCCGTTGTCGGCAGCCCAGCGCGCGCCTTGGAGCGCTGCCATCGAGCCGTACACGGTGCGACCATATTTCTCCGTCAATGTTGCACCGAGCGCCTTCACGCGTTCGGCATCCCGCGCCGTCATCGCACGCTCGAACTCGCCATAAACGCCGCTAGCTTCCTCGGCTTGACTGCGTTCATACCAGCGCCACGCGTTGTACGCCGCGAAGCCCAGCAGCACGATGGTCGCAACGGTGAGAATCAAATTGCCGTACTTGCCCCACCACGCTTTGAGCTCGTCGAGTTGTTCCTGCTCCTGTAAGTCGTAGGCCATTTAAATGTTCCGTCTTCTAATGATCCTGGTCAGCGGCAGTGAGCTCGAGGACCAGTGTGTCCGCCAATAAGTGGAGCGGCACGATACGCTGCTCTGGCTTTGCCGCACCGGACGATAGGCGCAGATTCTTGACACTCGCCGCATCGGATGCGAGTTCTGCCTCGCCGATGATCACCGCAAACTCCGCACCGCTTGCATCGGCGCGCTTCATCTGCGATTTCAAGCTCGCCTCGCCGGCATGAAGGATCACGTCGAGTCCGGAATCGCGCAGCTGCTCCGCTGCCAAGAATGCCCGATCTGCCGTAGCGCCGCCCTGGTGGACAACATACACATCCGCCTGCGGCGAAGTATCGACCTGGCCTGATTGAGTCACACATTCGATTACTCTTTCGACTCCAATCGCATACCCCATCGCTGGCGTCGGCTTGCCGCCCAGCAGCTCGATCAACGTGTCGTACCGCCCGCCCCCGCACAGCGTGCCTTGCGAGCCAAGCTCATCGGTGATCCACTCGAACACCGTCAGGTTGTAGTAGTCAAGTCCGCGCACGAGACGCGGATTGATCTTGAACGCGACACCGGCCGACGTCAGTAATCGCTGCAACCCCTCAAAGTGCTGGCGCGATGGATCGCCCAGATATGCGGTGATCTGAGGCGCGCGCTCGAGCAGGTGTGCCATCGCGGGATTCTTGCTGTCGAGAATGCGGAGCGGGTTCGAGGTCAACCGGCGCACCGAGTCGGCATCGAGCTCGTCTTGATGCTGCTTGAAGTAGGAGACCAGCGCAGCGCGATGCTGAGCACGCTCCTGGGCCTGACCAAGACAATTGATTTCCAGGCGAGCGCCTTTGATGCCGAGAATGTTCCAGAGCCGCGCCAGCATCACGATCAACTCGGCGTCGATATCGGGGCCGGCAAACCCAAGCGCTTCGACATTGACCTGATGAAACTGCCGGTAACGACCGCGCTGTGGCCGCTCGTGGCGAAACAAGGGACCCATCGACCACACGCGCTTTGGGCCGTCGTAGGTCAAGCTGTGCTCGACTGCAGCCCGCACCGTACCCGCCGTAAATTCGGGCCGCAGCGTCAGGCGTTCCTGGTTCGCCTTATCTTCGAACGAATACATCTCACGTTCGACGATGTCGGTCACCTCGCCGATGCCGCGCACGAACAGGTCCGTGTGCTCGACCACGGGTGTCCGAATCTGCTGGTAGCCGTACGACCGGACCCAATCGATCACGCGCGCCTCGAACCACTCCCAAACCGGGGATTGCGCAGGCAACAAATCATTCATGCCGCGGACTGCGGCAAATTTCGCATTGGCCATTGCTAATGATGCGCTGGAGTGGCTGGTGCCACCGCCGAATACTTACGCCGCACGTATTCGTGAACGATCGCCTGGAATTCGGCGGCGATACGCTCACCTTTCAGCGTCACGGTTCGAACACCGTCGACGAAAACCGGCGCGACCGGCGCTTCTCCGGAGCCCGGCAGACTGATGCCGATGTTGGCGTGCTTGCTTTCACCGGGCCCGTTGACGACACAGCCCATCACGGCGACGCTCATCGACTCGACACCGGGATAGTGTGCACGCCACAGCGGCATCTGCGCGCGCAGCCACGACTGAATGTCATCCGCCAGCTCCTGGAAAAACGTACTCGTCGTGCGGCCGCAACCAGGGCAGGCCACGACCATCGGCGTAAATGCGCGCAGCCCGATGGTCTGCAATATTTCCTGTGCAACCTGCACCTCTGTCGCACGCGACTCACCGGGCGCAGGCGTAAGCGAAATGCGAATCGTGTCGCCGATGCCCTCCTGCAGCAGGACAGCGAGGGCCGCCGTCGATGCGACGATTCCCTTGCTGCCCATTCCCGCCTCGGTGAGCCCAAGATGCAAGGGGTAATCACAACGCCGTGACAGCTCTCGATAAACAGAAATCAAGTCCTGCACTCCGCTGACCTTTGCAGACAGGCAAATCATGTCTCCGCCAAGCCCCAGCGCTTCGGCACGCTCGGCGCTTGCAATGGCCGATTGCACCAGCGCTTCCCGCAGCACGGCCTTTGCATCAAGCGGCTCAGCACGCTGCGCGTTCTGATCCATCATCTTCGCAAGCAACTCCTGATCGAGACTGCCCCAATTGACTCCAATGCGCACCGGCTTGCGATAGCGACACGCGACTTCGATCATCTGCGCGAAGTTATCGCCGCCCTTCACACCGCGACCGACATTGCCGGGATTGATTCGATACTTTGACAACGCCTGCGCGCACTCGGGAAACTGCGTCAGCAGCTTGTGACCGTTGTAGTGGAAGTCACCGACCAGTGGCACGTCGACTCCCATCTTGTCGAGCTGCTCCCGAATCGGAGCTACCTCAGCCGCGGCATCGGATGAGTTGACAGTGATCCGTACGATTTCGGAACCTGCCTGCGCGAGCTGTTTTACCTGAATTGCCGTAGCGATTGCGTCTGCGGTGTCAGTGTTCGTCATCGATTGGACGACAACCGGCGACTCGCCGCCGATGCGAACGAC
>DATEOP010000267.1:0-4919 GCA_035274065.1 Burkholderiaceae bacterium | reverse complement strand
TTAACGCAGCGATCACAGTGAACCCGGCCACGTTACCGAGTGGAACGCTCGGCACTGCGTATGCGCAGACGGTCAGTGCTACCGGGGGTACCGGTTCGTACACGTTCAGTGTCTCCGCCGGAACGCTGCCGGCAGGACTGTTGCTTAACGCGGCCACAGGTGCGATCACAGGAACACCCACGACCGCAGCAACCAGTAACTTCACGATCACCGCTACTGACGGACTCAGTGCGACTGGCGCACGTGCTTATAACGTTACCGTCAACACGGCAATCGCAGTGAACCCGGCAACGCTGCCGACAGCGATGCTCGGCACCGCTTACTCCCAGACTGTGGTTGCAACAGGTGGCGCTGGTTCCTACGTCTTCACAGTGTCGACCGGCAGCCTGCCCGCGGGTCTCTCGTTGGATGCTTCCACCGGCGTGATTTCGGGCACGCCAACGACCGCTGCAACATCAAACTTCACGATCACAGCGACGGACGCTGTGACTGCTACGGGACAGCGCGCTTACTCACTGACGGTTGCGGCTGCTCTGCTGGTGAGTCCGCCCACGCTGCCGAACCCGGTGGTGGGTAATACGTACAGTCAGACAATCAGTGCTACTGGTGGCAGCGCACCGTATGCGTTCACGATAATCGCGGGAGCACTACCGGCCGGGTTGACGCTTAATCCGACGACCGGTCTTCTGTCTGGATCGCCGACCGTTGCCGGAGCTTTCACGTTCACCATCAGGATCACTGACGCGGCCGGCTTTATCGTGGACCGTGTCTACACGATGACGGTGGCGCCTCCGGCATTGCTGCTGACCTCCGACTTTACGAATGGACGAGTCGGAAGCGGCTATGACCACGGCATCAACGTAACAGGCGGAACCGCGCCTTATACATTCACCCTGACCGCAGGTGTGTTGCCAATTGGGTTGGCGCTTAACACAGCGACAGGTGCGTTGAGCGGTACGCCCTCCGTCGGAGGCACTTACACCTTCACGATCACAGTGACAGACGCCAACGGTGCATCGGGCACGTTGGTACAGA
Source organism: Burkholderiaceae bacterium (assembly GCA_035274065.1). Taxonomy (GTDB): domain Bacteria; phylum Pseudomonadota; class Gammaproteobacteria; order Burkholderiales; family Burkholderiaceae_F; genus JACCZX01. The sequence continues at coordinate 3,884 of DATEOP010000267.1, read as the reverse complement.
CGATCGTTATCGAAATGCGCCCCGACCCCACGCTCGATCCTTCGGTTCGCGGTGTCAACGCTGCACAGATCACGGCGGCCACGCGCTTCGGTTCGGCGCAGATAACCAACGTGAATTCGCGCATGCAGATGCTGCACGCCGGTCATGACCCTTGCTCGACCGACATCGGCATCAGCGCGAACATCCGCTGGGAAAAAGCAGAGCGACGCGACACAGAAAAGGACACGGCGGCCCCTGCGCACGCTGAAGACAAGCCGGCCGCCGAACGTTCCGGCTGCGACCGACCCTTCGCGGTGTGGGCGGGCGGCAACATCGACTTCGGTTTCCTGCGACCGAGCTCCGCAGCTGACCGTAGTGACTTCCGCACGTCAGGACTGACGCTCGGGATCGACATGAAAGTGCGCGACGGTTTGATCCTTGGTGCAACGCTGGGCTACGGCCACGATTCCACCGACGTCGATGCAACCGCAGTGCACAGCAAGGGCGAAGCGAAGAACGGAACTGTCTATGGTTCGTTTTCGCCGATGAAAGATATCTACATCGATGCGATGGCAGGGTACGGCAGACTGTCTTACGACGCTTCGCGCTTGGCTCAGCTTGACGCCGCAATGCTTGCCGGCGAACGCGCGGGCTCGCAGCTGTTCGGCTCTCTCGGCGTGAGCGGTGTGTTGCGGATGAAAGAATTCACGCTGGCACCTTACGGCCGATTCGAGCGCGTGCAGAGCCGGCTGGACAGCTATACCGAAGTCGGCAGCGCCATGTCTGCGCTGGCTTATGGAGAACTCACGGTCAACGACGATTCCGTTCTAGCCGGGCTGCGCGCCAGCTATGACTTTCCGCTGGGCGCATTCACACTAACCCCGAATTTGAGATTGGAACAACGCCGCACCCACAGCCGTGCCGCAGATCAATCGGTTGCGTACGCGGACGCGCCCACGACCATATACATGCTGAGGCAAGCTTCCAATTCCAGCGACTTCACAACGGGCGGCATCGGATTGCTGCTTCGAATGGGATTCGTATTCACGGTCGATATTGAATACACGTACACCTCCGGCTCGGGCACTTTCCGTACAGAGTCGGCGCGAGCGCTACTGCGGGCAGCCTTCTGATTCTTGGTCTCGCTAGACAATCCGGCCGCGCACGACGCCGTGCGAGGTCGCGGCTAGAATCGAGGCGATGAGACAAGTCGTCCTCGATACCGAGACAACCGGGCTTGAAGTCAAAGATGGCCACCGCATCATCGAAATCGGCGCGATAGAGATCGTCGGCCGCAGAATTACCGAGCGACGCTTTCATCAGTACGTCAATCCCGAGCGAGAGTGCGACGAAGGCGCACTCGCCGTGCACGGCATCAATCGGCAGTTTCTCGAAGACAAACCCAGGTTCAGTGACATCGTCGATGATTTCATAGAGTTCGTTAAGAACGCCGAAGTCATCATTCATAACGCGGAATTCGACATCGAGTTTCTCGATGCCGAACTGCGTCGCATCGGGCGCAGCCGGTTCGCCGATCATTGCCTCAGAGTGATCTGCTCCTTGCAGCACGCGCGCGAACAGCATCCCGGGAAGCGCAACTCGCTCGACGCGCTGTGTGAGCGCTACGCCATCTCGAACGCACACCGTACGCTGCACGGTGCCTTGCTCGATGCCGGTTTGCTGGCCGATGTGTTTCTCGCGATGACGCGCGGCCAGGACAGCCTGGTGATCGACGTGCTTGACGACGACGCGCTTACGGCAAACTTTGGCCCGATCGATCTCAGTCAATTGATCGCAGTCGCGGTGCCCGATGAAGAAGTCGCGGCGCACGAGGCACTGCTCGACTTGATCGCGCGCGAAGCGAAGGTCACGCCTGTTTGGCGAGTGAGTCTTGGCCGCGTGTGAGTTTTAGTCGCAGCTCGCGTTTCAACACCTTGCCATTCGCATTTTTCGGCAACTGTTCGACAAACACGTAGCGTTTGGGTCGCTTGAAACGGGCGATGTGTTCGAGGCAAAACGAGTCAAGCTCCTGTTGACTAACAACCTGTTCTCTTTGCATCACAAGTACCGCAACAACCGATTCGCCCCACTGCGTGTCGGGCTCGCCGAGCACGGCGGCTTCCTTGATCGCAGGATGCCGTAACAGCACTTCCTCGACTTCTCGCGGATAGATGTTCGAGCCGCCCGAGATGATCAAATCCTTGCTGCGGTCAACGAGCGTCAGATAGCCCTGCGCGTCAAATCGGCCAACGTCGCCGGTGTGCAGCCAGCCGTTGGCAAGGGTTTGCGCAGTGGCTTCCGGATTGTTGAGGTATCCGGCCATCACTACGTCGCCGCGCACGCACACCTCGCCCAACTCGCCTGGTGCAAGTCGCTGGTCGTCACCATCGAGTATTCCTATCTCTATACCCGTTTGTGCGCGACCGACTGAGCCGAGCCGCTCGAGGCGACGACCATCGTGATCATCAATATGATCAGCCGCAGGCAGCACGGTGATCGTCATTGGCGCTTCGCCTTGCCCGTAGATCTGGACCAGTCGTGGTCCGAAGCACTCCAGAGCTCGCAAACAGTCTGCTACGTACATCGGGCCACCGCCATAGATGATCGACTTCAGATTCGGTGGCTCCTTCTCCCCGCGCCAGCTGTCGACCAATCGCATCACCATCGTGGGTGCGGCGAACAACTTAACGCGTGGTGCGTACGAGATGATGTGAGCCATCTCGTCGACGTCGAATCCATGCGAAGCAGGAATCAATTGAGTCGTTCCGGCCGCGATATTTGGAATGATGTACAGCCCGGAGCCGTGCGACATCGGTGCCGCATGCACCAGATGGTCGCCTACGGCGGCGTGATCCACATCGGCGAGATAGTTCAGCGCCATCGCCATCAAATTGCGGTGCGTAAGCACGACGCCCTTCGGCTTGCCGGTGGTGCCGCTTGTGTAGAACAACCACGCTGGCGACTCCGAAGAATCTGATTGCGGCGTCGACAGCTGCTCGGCTTGCAACAGCTTGCGATACTCCTCGCCTTCGACGTCGACGAAGCGTGTCGCACGGCTACGTTCGCGCTCTATGGCGTTGCAATCGATATCGTCTGTGACGAATGCAGTACGCACGTCGGCGTCATCGAGAATGAATGCGACTTCCTTCGGATGCAGCCGCATATTGATCGGAACGGCACACGCTCCGATCATCCAGCACGCGTAGAGCAATTCGACATATTCGGCGCAGTTGTGAGCCAGCAGTGCGATCCGTGCGCCCTGAGCTGTGCCGATGCGCACAAGGGCCGAAGCCAGGCGCGCAGTGCGCTCAGCCAGTTCCTCATAACTTAGCTCCAATCGATCACGCTCGATCACCGCCACCGCTTGCGGCACGCGGCGAGCAGTGCGAACGAGAGTGTGCAAAAGATTCAGATCGGCCCCTACGCGAATCGGCAGCAAGCATCGTAAGGCAAGCAAACGACGCGCGAGCCCGTGCAATAATTCGCGTCCTCTGATGCAAACAGGGTGGTTAGCTCAGCGGTAGAGCACTGCCTTCACACGGCAGGGGTCACAGGTTCGAACCCTGTACCACCCACCATAAATCCACGCCTTACGTGTAGAAAAGGCGCAGCGTTCATCACCGAGCGCCTTTCAGGGCCAGCACGTCAAAGACGTAATAAAAGATGGGTGCAGTCGTGGCGCTGTAGTTTTGCAGTGTGTTGAATGACGGCCGCTCCGCATCAGGTGCGTTCGTGAGATCAACGAAGCTAGGCACACTCATCACGCCCCTGAGCTTGTGTTAGACGACTCGCTGGGAGTCCGATAACTGTTGCTTCAAGGCGTCAACGCAGAATTTTCACGCACGAAATTCTTTACCGACTTCAGCCGGCCCGATACGATTTGCATGCGCTGACAATGGTGCCAG
>DATEOP010000266.1:0-4811 GCA_035274065.1 Burkholderiaceae bacterium | reverse complement strand
GTACGCCGCTAATGGAACCTGACAACTGCCGCCGAGTCCGCGCGACACTGCGCGCTCGGCTGAAGTGGCCGCACGCGTGATGGGATCGTCGAGTGGCGACAGTAGTGCCGTCGTTTCCTCATCCGAGCTCTTAACTTCGATCCCGAGCGCGCCCTGACCCGGCGCAGGTAACGACACGTCCGTCGAAATGATCTGTCGAATGCGGCGAGAAAAACCCAAGCGCTTCAGGCCCGCGGCTGCCAGCACCAAAGCGTCGAACTCGCCATTGTCGAGCTTGGCCAGGCGAGTCCCCAAATTGCCGCGAATCGAACCAATAACCAGCTGCGGAAAGCGTGCACGCAGCATCAGCTCCCGGCGCAAGCTCGACGTTCCGATGCGCGCGCCAGCAGGCATCTCCTCGAGTGTCGCGTAGCGGCTGGACACCATGCAGTCACGCGGATCCTCTCGTCTCAGCACGGCAGACAGTGCGAAAGCGGTATCCAGTTGCATCGGCACGTCTTTAAGCGAATGCACGGCGAGGTGTGCTCGGCTCTCAAGCAGCGCAAGCTCCAGCTCCTTGACGAAGAGGCCCTTGCCCCCTTCCTGAGAGAGTGGCCGGTCGAGGATACGGTCACCGAGCGTTGTCATGCCGAGCAACTCGATCTGCAGGCCCGGATAGCGATTCGATAACAGCTCGCGTACGTGCTCGGCCTGCCATAACGCCAGCGGGCTTTTGCGTGTCGCGATGACGACGCGAGCCGGCGCATTCATCGAACCATACTCCGTGGGAATGTGTGAAGCAGGTGTAGCCAGTCTAACAGTGCGCCACTCTAGTTTTTGGCTGCGGCCTTCACCGTTGGCCACTGGCGGCGACTAATCGGCAAACGCTCGGTCGCTTCCTTCAGCAGCACTTCCCAGTGGCCTTCAGACGAATCTCCACCTTCGTCGACTGTTCCGCGCACTCGCTGAAAACCCAGGATACCGTTGCGCGCAACCAAGGCGTTGCGATGTATGCGGACAAAGCGATCACCGAATTCGGCTTCCAGCGCAGTCAGCGACTCTTCGGTCAGAAATTCGCGCGTACGCGTCTTGATCGTTACGTACTTCAATTCGGCGCGCAAGTAAACGACATCCTCGATAGGCACCAGCATCATGCGGCCACGCTCGGATACCGTCAGATGCGATCGGACCGCTCCAATGGTTTTCGCAAGCTCTTCGATGCGCGGCTCGTGTGTGCGAAAGCGCTCCGCACGCGACAGCGCCGCGACTAGGCGCTCGGCGCGTACCGGCTTCATCAGATAGTCGAGCGCCTGCACTTCGAACGCGTCGAGCGCATGCTCATCGTAGGCGGTGATGAAGATCACAGCCGGAGGGTTATCGCGCTGCGCCAGATGCCGCGCGACCTCGATACCGTTCATATCGGGCATATGCACGTCGAGAAGAATGACGTCGGGATGCAGGCGGTCCGCCTCTTCCAGCCCTTGAATCCCGCCATCGGCCTCACCGACCAACTGTAAAGCGACCTGTTCCGAACAATCGCGCAGCACCTGTCCAAGACGCGCACGCGCCGGTGGTTCATCGTCGACGATCATTACGTTCAACATCGCCTTACCTTGTCCAATCGACTGCCCCATCACTGCCGCCTTGCTGCTACGCCCGGCGCTCTACCGGAATCGTCATCGTCAACTCGAACCGCTCACGCGTGGTTTGTGTCTCAACCTTCGCTTCCAGGTCGTAGATCAGCGCGAGACGGCCGCGTATGTTTGCCAGACCAATCTGATTGCCTTCGCGCTCAGGACGCTCACGTGCAATCGGATTGCTGACAAAAATCTCCAGCACGAATCCGTTTTGCTTAACTCTTACGACAATATCGGCGCGACCCGCCGTTTTTTCGGCGCCATATCGAATCGCGTTTTCAATCACCGGCTGCAGCAGTAACTGTGGCATTTTTGCCCGGGGGTGGTATGCCCCGATTTGCCAGTCAACTGCCAACCTATTCCCGAGCCGGGTTTGCTCAATTTCTACATAGTTGCGGCAGAGCTCGATCTCATCGGCCAGGGGCACCAGTTTGCGCGTATCTGCCATCACCGCGCGGAATAATTCGGCGATCGATTCGAGCATTCTTTCAGCCTTTAACGGCTCGGTCCGAACGACCGATAACACCGCATTCAGGCTGTTGAACAGAAAGTGCGGTCGGATCCGCGACTGCAGCGCCTGATATTTTGCTTCGATCACTGCCGGCGAAAAGGCGCGCTCGCGAAGCTCCGAATAGTGCTGAAAACCGGCGCCCAGAGTGAAGCCTACGGCGCCGTGCGCAAGCGCAGCCCATTCGCCGCCGGGAACCTGCAACAGCAACGCGACCGCCACCGCAACGATCGCTGGAATTAGGCACGAAATACCACGCTGAATCGATACATCCTGCGCCGACAGCGTGCGCCGCGCCAAGCACCAGCCCATCAGTGTCAAAAGTGTCGACGGCGTGATGAACGTCATCAGCCGCAGCAGCGCAGTAAGCGCGTCCGCCGGCGACGATGACTCTCCCACTGCGGCCATCAGTGCCAGTACGACGATCGTGCCGATGACGCGCAACAGAACGCCCATGTTGCACCCATCGGGAATGACGCGGCGTGGAGTCGGCACCGCGGTTTCGTCGCGAGCGAGCGGACCTTTCAGCGAAGGTGGCGGCGGAGGTGAGACCTTCACGAACCTATACTTGCATTCACGCGTCTATCCCCCTCGAACGATTATGTCAGAGCAATCTGCAAAAGCGGGCCTTCCGCTAGCGTCGAAAAGCACCGCATGGTCCGGCCGATTCGACGAACCCGTGGCGGATTTCGTGTTGCGCTACACGGCATCAATCGGTTTCGATCGCAGACTCGCGTTAGCGGACATCGAAGGCTCGCTCGCGCACGCGGCGATGCTGCATGAGTGCGACATTATCAGCGCGGTTGATCACGCCGACATCGAGCGCGGGCTGAAGCAAATTCGCGAAGAGATTGAACGAGGTCAGTTTGAATGGAGCATCGAGCTCGAAGACGTTCATTTGAACATCGAAAAGCGACTGACAGAGCTTGTCGGCGAGGCAGGCAAGCGTCTGCATACCGGGCGCTCGCGCAATGATCAGATAGCAACCGACACACGGCTGTGGCTGCGCGGCGAGATCGACCATATCGTATGCCACATCGATGGGCTGCAACACGCGCTCGTCGAGCTGGCGGACCGATACGCTGCGACCGTGATGCCAGGGTTCACGCATATGCAGGTCGCGCAGCCGGTGACATTCGGACATCACTTGCTCGCGTACGCGGAAATGTTCGAGCGCGACCGTGATCGCTTGCTCGATGCGCGTAAACGCGTGAATTGCCTGCCGCTTGGCGCTGCAGCGCTCGCGGGGACGACCTATCCGATCAATCGTGCTTGCGTTGCGGAAAAGCTTGGCTTCGAATCGATCGCGGAAAATTCGCTGGACGCGGTCAGCGATCGGGACTTTGCAATCGAATTCTGCGCCGCCGCAGCGCTGGTGATGACGCATATTTCGCGGTTGGCCGAAGAATTGGTGATCTGGCTTAGTCCGCGCTATGCGTTCATCCGTCTGCCGGACCGCTACACGACTGGCTCCTCGATCATGCCGCAGAAGCGCAACCCGGACGTGCCCGAACTCGCACGCGGCAAGACTGGACGTGTCACCGGCCATCTGGTCGCGTTGCTGACGCTGATGAAAGGCCAGCCGCTCGCCTACAACAAGGACAACCAGGAGGACAAGGAGCCGTTGTTCGACACCGTCGATACGGTCGCCGATACCCTGCGCGCCTTCTCGGAAATGATGCCGGGCATTGAAGTCGATGCGGATGCGATGCGCCGAGCTGCGGAGGAAGGCTACTCGACCGCGACCGATCTGGCCGATTATCTAGTGCGAAAGGGAGTTCCATTTCGCGACGCTCACGAGATCGTCGGCCGCGTGGTGAAGTCTGCTGCAAGCCGTAACTTGGCGTTGTCTGAATTGCCCCTGACCGAGCTGCAGAAGTTTTCGTCGGTTATCGCGAATGACGTAGGAGACGCGCTGTCGATTGACGCATCGGTCGCCGCCCGTAACCATCCTGGAGGAACCGCACCACAGCGCGTCCACGCGCAGGTTGCCGTCTGGCGCCAACGTCTTGCAGATAGACTTCGCTCCGCGTCGAGAGGTACGGGCGCCAAGCGCGTCGAGCCGACGCGATAACAATAACAACAGAGCGGAGATCAACCCGATGAGGCTGCTGCTGTTGCTTTCGCGCTGGGTCGATGCCATCAATCAACGCATCGGAGCGATCGTCATATGGTTCGTGCTGGCAGCAGTACTGATTAGTGCCGGCAACGCCGTAATTCGCAAAGTGTTCAACGTCAGCTCGAATTCGTACCTTGAGGTGCAGTGGTACCTGTTTTCGGCGGTGTTTTTGCTATGCGCAGGATATGTGCTCCTCCACAACGAACATGTCCGCATCGACGTGATCATTGGGCGCCTAAGCAAACGCGCACAGATCTGGATCGACATCTTCGGGCTCTTGGTTTTCCTGCTGCCGGCGGCAGTTCTGATTGTGTGGCTGTCGTGGCCGCTCTTCGTGAGGGGATACATCAGCGGCGAGATGTCACAGAATGCCGGCGGGCTCATTCGGTGGCCGGTATTCGCGCTGATTCCGCTTGGCTTTGGGCTGCTGGTGTTGCAGGCGTTGTCTGAACTGATCAAGCGCATCGCGTTTCTTCAGGGACTGATCGACGATCCGACCCTCAAGAAGCAGCGCAGGAGCGCCGAGGAAGAGCTGGCGGAGGCGATTCGCGCCGAAGCAGAAGCAATG
>DATEOP010000265.1:0-2291 GCA_035274065.1 Burkholderiaceae bacterium | reverse complement strand
GATGCACCGGAATCCGCGTGGGTCCAGTACGTGTACCTGCGCGACAACCCTTGTGGTGCGCATGATGAGTTGTGGCTTCACAGCGCCGGCTGCCGCAGCTGGTTCAAGGTTCGGCGCGATACTCGCACTCACGACATTCTTGCCAGCGCTGAGATCGGCGAGGAACTTCGGTGACGCAGCCGTTCCGGCTGGCGAAGGGCGGCATCGTCGATAGATCTCGGTCGTTAATTTTCCAATTCGACGGTGCGAGGCACCAGGGCTATGCAGGGGACACGCTCGCCTCCGCACTGCTCGCCAACGGCATTCACCTCGTCGCGCGCAGCTTCAAGTATCACCGGCCGCGCGGCGTCTTCAGCGCGGGTACCGAAGAGCCCAATGCAATGGTGCAGCTGGCGCGGGGCGCGCGCACTGAGCCGAACGTGCGCGCGACGACGCAGGAGTTGTATGACGGACTGACGGCGTCGAGCCAGAATTGCTGGCCTTCGGTGCGCTTCGATATCGGCGCGATCAACAATGCGATATCGCGCTTGATCCCCGCGGGCTTCTATTACAAAACCTTTATGTGGCCACCCACACCAAAATGGTGGCTGAAGTACGAGCACGCGATTCGTCAGGCCGCCGGCATGGGGCGCGCGGCAAGCGAGGCCGATCCCGATCACTACGAACACCGATACGCGCATTGCGACGTGCTGGTGATCGGTGGGGGCATCACAGGCCTTGCAAGCGCCAGTGCAGCAGCGCAAGCGGGTGCGCGCGTCATCGTGTGCGACGAGTCCGCTTTCTGGGGTGGCGGTATTTGCGACACACAGATTGATGGTAAGACGGCGCCTGAGTGGATCGACACGAAGATCGCTGAGTTGAACTCGTATCCCGACGTCACGCTGCTGTCTCGAACAACCGCGTTCGGTTATTACGACGGCAACCTGGTCGGTGCCGTCGAACGCATCACCGACCACCTCGCGTCCGCACCGACGCATAAGCCGCGGCAACGCCTGTGGAAGATCCGTGCACGAACGGCAGTGCTTGCCAGCGGCGCAATCGAGCGTCCAATTGCATACGCAAACAATGATCTGCCCGGCACGATGTTGTCGGGTGCCGCGCGTGTATACGTCACGCGCTACGGCGTGCGGCCCGGCTCACGAGCCGTCATCTTCACCAATAACGACGGCGGGTATGCGGACGCAGCAGCGCTGAACGCCGCCGGCATTGCGGTCGCGGCAATTGTCGACGCTCGGCCAGCGAGCTCGTTAAGTGGCCTCCTGGTTGCGAAAGCACGCGCAGCTGGCCTGCCGTCGCTAGCCGATTCGGTGATCGTCAAGGCGCATGGGACACTACACGTCGCCGCAGTTGATATCGCGACAAGCGGCGCCCCGGTTCGTCGCATCGAGTGTGACCTGGTGTGTGTGTCAGGAGGCTGGAATCCGGCCGTTCATCTTTTTTCACAGGCGCGCGGCAAGCTGCGCTACGACGACGAGCTCGCAGCGTTTGTACCGGAATCATCTCCGCTGCCCATCACGCCCGCGGGCGCAGCAAACGGCTGCTTCGACGTGGCGAACGCGCTGGCAGAAGGGTATGCCGCAGGGGTCGCATCAGCTGAACGCTGCGGCTTCGCCGCACCGAGACATCAAATTCCGCGCAGCGAGTCGACAGAGCGTTCTACCTTGTTGTCTTTGTGGTCGGTTCCGGCACGCAGCAAATCAGACAAATGTTTTGTCGATCTGCAAAACGACGTGACCGTAAGTGATATTGCGCTGTCGGCACGCGAGAACTATCAATCGATCGAGCACCTGAAGCGCTACACAACGCTCGGCATGGGCACTGATCAGGGCAAGACCAGCAACGTGATTGGCCTGGCTCTGATGGCGAAGCTGCTCGAGGTGCCGATTTCGAAGGTAGGCACGACGACGTTTCGGCCACCATACACGCCGGTAACGCTGGGCGCCATCGCAGGCCACGAAGCCGGCCCGTACGTCGAGCCGACGCGCTTCTCGGCGATTCACGATTGGCACGTCAAGCATGGTGCCCGCTTCATCAACGTCGGTCTATGGAAGCGGCCGCATTCTTATCCGGGTTTTACGTATATTTCAGGCGAATCCGGAGACGATGCGGCCAATCGCGAGGCGCGCAATGTCCGCACCAGCGTTGGCGTCGTCGACGTCTCCACACTGGGGAAGATCGAGCTGCAAGGCAAAGACGTCGCCAAGCTGCTGAATCGTGTTTACATCAACAAGTGGGACACACTTGCGGTCGGGCGTTGCCGCTATGGCGTGATGTTGCGTGAAGACGGAATC
>DATEOP010000264.1:0-4659 GCA_035274065.1 Burkholderiaceae bacterium | reverse complement strand
GCCAGAGGCGATGCAATATGCCGCGACCGCGGGTGCGGATCGAGTCGAGTTGTATACCGAGCCGTACGCAAAGGCTTTTGGAACCCCGGAGCAGGCCAAGGTGCTCGCGTTATATACGGCGTCCGCCGAAGCAGCAATACGCGTCGGCCTCGGCATCAATGCCGGCCACGATCTGAATCGCGATAATCTGGCGACGTTTCTGGGCGCGGTACCGGGCGTGGCCGAAGTGTCGATCGGACACGCGTTAATTGCCGATGCGATCGAATTCGGCCTCGGACCGACCGTACGTCTTTATCAGGCGGAGATTCGCAAGGCGCAGACAGGACTTCGCCATCGATGATCTTTGGTGTTGGCATCGACATCATCGAGATCGATCGAATTGCCGCGAGCTATGCACGCTTCGGCCAGCGCTTCGCCCGTCGAATATTGGGCGCGCGGGAGCTTGAGCGCTTCGAGGCTCGGCGTGCACGTTCGGAAAAGCGCGGTCTGGCTTTTCTGTCGACACGATTTGCCGCCAAAGAGGCGGTTGCCAAAGCGCTCGGGCTCGGCATGCGTTCACCGATGCGCTGGCACGCGGTCGAAATTCTGAATGATGCGTCAGGACGGCCACTCGCTTCCGTTCACACCGCCGATCTGCGGCGCTTTGTCGAGCGACATCACCTTCGATTGCACGTGTCGTTGACCGATGCACAAGCGACCGTTGCCGCCTACGCGATAGCGGAAGTCGTTGAATGATTCCACTCGGGCCGATTGCTGTCGGAGTCGAAGGAACGGTGCTGACCTCCAGCGACCGCGAGCGGCTGATGCACCCGCTGGTTGGAATCGTGATCTTGTTCACCCGGAACTACGAGAAGCCCGACCAGCTTGTCCGCTTATGTCGCGAAATCCACGCCGTGCGCGATCCACCGCTATTGATCGCTGTCGATCACGAGGGCGGTCGGGTCCAGCGCTTTCGAGACGGTTTCACTCCACTGCCTCCGATGCGCCGCCTCGGCGAGCTGTGGGATCGCGATGTTCTGCTCGCATGTCGGGTCGCGGCGTCGCTGGGCTACGTGATGGCCGCTGAGCTTCGCGCACATGGCGTTGACATGACGTTTGCGCCGGTGCTCGACGTTGATCATGGTCGCAGTACTGTGATCGGAGACCGTGCGCTGCATTCGGATCCGCGGGTTGTCAGCATGCTGGCGGCTTATCTAACGCATGGATTGTTGATCGCGGGGATGGCCAATTGCGGAAAGCATTTTCCGGGGCATGGTTGGGCCGAGGCCGATTCACACACGGCGCTTCCGGTCGACACTCGCAGCCAAGACGAGATCATGAAAAGCGATGTAGCTCCGTATCGCTGGCTGGGATCGATGCTCGTCGGCGTGATGCCAGGGCACGTGATCTATACGCAGATTGATCAGCGTCCCGCCGGCTTCTCGCGGCGCTGGATAAACACCGTATTGCGGGGCGAGCTAGGTTTCAGCGGTGCGATCTTCAGTGATGATTTGCTGATGGCGGGCGCCGGCGTCGCGGGCAGCGTCGCTGAGCGCGCAACAGCTGCGCTTGGCGCTGGTTGCGACTTTGCGCTGGTCTGCAACGACACTGCTGCGATGGATCAGGCGTTGGATGCCGTCCAGTGGAAGCGAACCGCCGAATTTGATGCACGGCTCGCGCGGCTGCAGCCAAGAGGTAAAGAATCCACGGTGCAGCAATTGGCGGCCAACGACCTGTATCGAAATGCCCGCCGCGACCTTGAAGAAATCCTCGAGCAGGTTGGCTAGCGACGTAAGGTTCAGCTAGGCCCGTTCGATATAGCTTCCATCGTCGGTATTGACGCGGATTTTTTCGCCGATATTGACGAACGGCGGAACCTGCACGCTGATTCCGGTTTCAAGTGCTGCAGGCTTGAAGCTGGTGGTAGCCGTGGCGTTTTTGATCCCGGGCTCGGTATCGACGACTTCAAGGATTACGGTCGTTGGAAGCTGAATTCCAATCGCACGCCCATTGTGAAAGTTGATTTCGACCTGCAAATTGGGTAGCAGGTAACCCGTCTGGCCTTCAAGGAACTCGGCGCTTAGAGACAACTGCTCATACGTCTCGTTATCCATGAAGACATACGTGTCGCCGTCCTGGTACGAATAAGTCATTGCCCGGCGATCGATGAACGGCCGCTCGACTCGGTCATCGGTCGACAACCGTTCATTGCGTTTCTGACCGGTCTCGATGTCCTTGATTTCGATCTGCATGTAAGCGCCACCGCGCCCGCCCACATGTACGTGATAGCTTTTAAGCACGCGCCAGACTTTTTTGTCGAGCTCGAGCAAATTACCGACACGGATTTCGGTCGCGAGAATCTTCGCCATTGGAGTCCTGATCTGGTACGCAAGGCCGGCGAACCTACAATTGCCGGCTGTTGGTTGAATTAGCGCCGGCGATTATAGGTGCGCAACGCACTTCCGCAGTTTTCGTAGCTTGTGACGACACCGATTGCTACCTTTGACCCCAAGCCGGTATTGGCCGGCTTGCCGCATTTGCCGGGCGTCTATCGAATGATCGCTGTCGATGGAACGGCGCTTTACGTCGGCAAAGCACGCGACCTGCGCAAGCGCGTGTCGTCATACTTCAACAAGAATGTCGGTCCTTGGACGGGCCACATGCTGGCGCGGGTTGCGCGCATCGAAACGACAGTTACGAGATCCGAAGCGGAAGCGCTGTTGCTCGAGAACACGCTTATCAAATCGCTTGCACCGCGATACAACGTCGTCTTTCGCGACGACAAGTCGTATCCGTACCTGAAGTTCACTACGCACCGGTTTCCGCGCATTGCGTACTACCGAGGTGCGGTCGATCGGCGCGCGCAGTATTTTGGACCCTATCCCAATGCGTGGGCGGTCAAGGACAGCATTCAACTGCTGCAGAAGGTATTCAGGCTTCGCACCTGTGAAGACACTGTCTTTGCCAATCGCTCGCGGCCGTGCCTGCTGCATCAAATTCAGCGCTGTAGCGCGCCGTGCGTGAATCTGATCGACGCCGAGACGTACGCGCAGGACATCGATCGTGCGGTGCGCTTTCTTCGCGGCAATACCGACGAAATCATGGGCGAGCTGGAAGCACGCATGCAGCAGTTGTCGGTCGAGCTGAAATTCGAGCAGGCAGCAGCGGTACGAGATCAGATCGGCGCGCTGGCGAAAGTCCTGCACCAGCAGGCAGTCGATACCACCGGCTCCGATGCCGATGCCGATGTGCTCGCGGTCGTCATCGACCGCGCATGCGCCTGCGTGAATCTGGCGATGATTCGTGGAGGCCGGCATCTTGGCGACAAACCGAACTTTCCGGCGCGCAGCGGGGAAGGCATGGAGTCGGCAGAAATTCTGGAAGCTTTTATATCGCAGCACTATCTGACACAGCCGGTCCCTCCGACGCTGGTCGTCAACGCCGACGTCGATGTGGAAGAGCTCTCGGCGATGCTGTCGGAAGCGAGCGGCCGGCGCGTGCAGATCGTGCGTCATCCGCAGGAACAGCGGCGGCGTTGGCTGGAGATGGCCGAAGCGAATGCGCGCCTGGCGCTGGCGCGGCGGTTAGCCGAGGAAGGTTCTCAAATTGCCCGCACGCGGGCGTTAATCGACGCACTCGGACTCGAGCTGGGAGAAGAAGACGCCGACAAGCTGCGTGTGGAATGTTTTGACGTCAGCCACACTTCGGGCGAGGCGACTCAAGCATCGTGCGTCGTGTACGCAGAACACAAGATGCGCCCGTCCGAATATCGACGGTACAACATACAGGGCGTCGAAGCGGGGGATGACTATGCAGCGATGCGGCAGGTGCTGACTCGGCGTTTCTCACCGGTCTCGCGCGGAGAAAGCCGATTGCCACACCTTGTGTTGATTGACGGCGGAAAGGGGCAGGTCGCGGTAGCGCAACAGGTTTTCGTCGAGCTTGGCCTCGATCCATCTGTGCTCGTAGGCGTTGCCAAAGGTGAGGATCGCAAGGTGGGGCTCGAAGAACTCGTCTTTCCGGATCAGCGGCCGCCGCTGCTGCTCGGACGAGAGTCGCAGGCGCTGCTGTTGATCGCACAGATCCGCGACGAAGCGCATCGCTTTGCAATCACCGGCATGCGAGCGCGCCGTGCGAAAACCCGCAATACGTCGCAACTGGAATTCATGGAAGGCATTGGTCCGAAGCGACGTCAGAAGCTGCTCGCGCGGTTCGGCGGCATGCGTGGACTTGCATCCGCATCGATCGATGATATTGCGAATGTCGAAGGCGTATCACGTAAGCTGGCTGAACGCATTTACGCACAGTTGCATGGCCAGCCCTCCCACTAGCCGCACCACCGCTTTCAATATTCCAATGGCGCTCACTTGGGCGCGCATTGCGATGATCCCGCTCGTCGTTGGTATTTACTACCTGCCTGACGGTTGGCTGGTCCCGCACTGGAAAAACATAACGGCTTGCTGGCTGTTCATTCTCGCCGCGATCACCGACGCGCTCGATGGGTACATCGCACGCAGGTACGGTGCGGTCAGCAAGCTGGGCGAATTTCTGGATCCGGTTGCAGACAAGCTGATGGTCAGTGCGGCGCTGATCGTGCTGCTTGCGCTTGGCCGCGTCGACTCACTTGTCGCGCTTGTCATCATCGGTCGGGAAATCACGGTGTCCGCGCTGCGCGAGTGG
>DATEOP010000263.1:0-4640 GCA_035274065.1 Burkholderiaceae bacterium | reverse complement strand
TAATGCAACCCGTTGATAATTTGGCGCGCCCGGCAGGATTCGAACCCACGACCCCTTGGTTCGTAGCCAAGTACTCTATCCAACTGAGCTACGGGCGCAAGGGCGCGGAGTTTATCACCGCGCCAGCCTATGTATCGCGATGTACCGATGCGTTCAGCGCTGCGGCGAGCGCCGCGTCACCGCCAACGATGTCTTCCCACTTGAGGTCCACTCCATTCCGATGGCCTTTCTGCGTCAGCTTTAACCCGGTGGGCCCGAGTGTCAGCGTAAACGGCTTGTCCTTGATCATGACCTCGCGCTTCAGTTCCTTGCTCAATGCAGTTGCCATATCTCCCCCTTAGGCGGCCGAAAGGATTTGCGCCGCACGTTTGATTGTCTGGCGTGTCCGCCTGTAATCGTGCCACGGATCGGATCGCTGTTTTTGAAGCCTCACAAGCGAATTCGTAATATTCCACTGGCTGGCGCTCTTCAGACCGTCGAGCTCCGCCCACTCAAGCGGCATGGAGACGCCCAAACCTGGGCGTGCGCGTGCCGAGAACGCCGCCGCGGTCGTCGCTCCGCGGCTGTTGCGCAGGTAGTCGATGAAAATCCTGCCGACACGATTTCTCGGACCGCTCTTGGCAACGAACCGTTGCGGCACGGTGCGCGCCAGATGAACGACGATCGCCTCTGAAAAGTCCTTGACCTCGTCCCAGTTCGCCACCGGAGTCAGTGGAACTACGACGTGCAAGCCCTTGCCGCCGCTCGTTTTCAGGAAAGACTTCAGCTTCAGCTCATCCAGGAAGGCCTTCGTAAGCATCGTTCCCTCGACCACGTGTTGCCACTCGACACCTTCACCAGGATCCAGATCGAACAATATGCGGTCAGGGTTCTCGATTGATTTGATTGTTGCGTTCCACGTGTGAAACTCGAGCACGTTGAGCTGCGCGGCTTGCACAAGTGCCGTCGCAGTCGCAACTTCGAGCATCGGTGGATGCCCAGGCAGAAAAGAAGGATCGAGCTCATTGATGCCCGGAATGCGCAGCGTGTCGACGTGCTTCTGAAAGAACAGCTGGCCACCGATGCCACTGGGCCCTCGAACCAGAGATGTAGGTCTGCCCTTCAGGTGCGGCAGCATGTAATCGGCGATGCTTTCGTAGTAACGCACGACATCCAGCTTTGTCAGGCCGGTGCTGGGATCCACGACGCGCTCGCCATGGCTGATCTTGACCCCGAGCGCGCTCGCTGCGGCGGCCTTGGGCGGCTGGCTTTTTGCAGGCACGCTCTTCAGCGGCTTGCGCGTCACCGTCTTGCTCGTCGCTGCTTTGCTCTTTTCGCTAGAGCGCTTCACCGGCTCCTCCTCCACTGTGACGGCCTTTTCCCGGGTTATTTTCTCGGGCAGTTTGTCGGTGCGCAGACCATGAAACACCGAATGTCGGATGCGCCCATCCTGCGTCCACTCGCCGAATGACACTTCGGCCACCAGCTTAGGCGTGACCCAATGACCCTTGATCGCTGTCGGAAGCTGATGAAACGGCGGCTTCGACGTTTTCAATGCGCTCAACTTCGCATGAAGATCGCTGAGCGCCTTGTGATCGAAACCCGTACCGACGTTACCCGTGTAGATCAACCGGCCCTGAATGTCGTGCACGCCCAATAGCAGCGAGCCAATTCCAGTGCGGCTGCCTTTCGGGTCGGTGTAGCCACCAATGACGAACTCTTGTCGTTGCGTGCACTTCAATTTGATCCATGTAGGCGAGCGCGCTGATACGTAAGGGGAATCCGCGCGCTTTCCGATCACGCCTTCGAGTCTTAACTGACAAGCCGCTTGCAGCAGCGAAGCGGGATCTGCTTCGAAGTCCTCGCTGAACTTCAGATAGCCCGATGTATTCGTCGTCATCAAGCTTCGCAACAGATTGCGGCGCTCACTTACAGGAACAGCACGCAGGTCATGATCGGCGTAATAAGGCAGATCGAACACCAGATAGTGGATGTTGGAGGTCGCAGCAGTATCGAAAGCGTTCTGTAGCGCCTGAAAGTCAGTGCGGCCTTGTCCCGCCTCGATCACGATCTCACCGTCGATCCAGCCATTCGAAAGCTTCAGTGCAGCAATCGCTTGCGCCAGGTGCTTCAGCCTCGAAGTCCAATCATTACCGCGGCGCGTGAAAAGCCTGATGTCGTCGCCGTCCACGCGAGCCAGCACGCGATAGCCATCGAACTTGATCTCGTAGATCCAATCGCCGCGGCTCGGTGCGGCGTCTACCAAAGTGGCCAATTGGGGTGCCAGCGCAAGCGGAAGTTTCGCGCGTCGAGCGCCCTCAGGAAGCGCCGCACTCTTTACCGCTCGCTCTTTCGTCTTCTGCTTCGACAACGTAGATTCTTTTGCTGCTTTGCGCGCAGCTTGAGCTGGGCCGTTCGCATTCACACTGTCGGGCAGCGCTTCAGTGATGTCATATTCGGCAGCAGGTCTCGCCGTTTCGTCGCGCTCCTTGATCAGCAGCCACGGCTCTTGACGTTCGTTGCCTCGGCCGCGCATCCGGACCAACGTCCAACGTCCGCGCAGCTTTTCACCCTGCAACTCGAACTTCAGTTTGCCTTGTCGATACCCTTCGTGCGGGTCGCCGTCGGGAAACCAAGTGCCACGATCCCAGACGATGACAGTCCCGGCACCGTACTGGCCGGGCGGAATGACACCTTCGAAAGTGGCATACGCAAGCGGATGATCTTCGACGTGCACCGCCATCCGCTTGTCGGCAGGATCGAGACTCGGACCCTTGGGCACCGCCCAGCTTTTAAGCGTGCCATCCAATTCGAGACGAAAGTCGTAGTGCAGGCGCCGCGCAGCGTGTTTTTGAATGACAAACGTCAGCGCTTTGCCCGGCTGAGTAACGACACCCTTCGGTTCGGAAGTAATTCCGAAGTTTCGTTTGGTCCAATACTTCTGCAGGTTGTCGGCCATTGCGCGTTCGACGCAAACAATGTGCCCAATTTGGCGGAGGCGGACGGATTCGAACCGTCGATGCACGTTTTTGCGCGCATGCTCCCTTAGCAGGGGAGTGCCTTCGACCACTCGGCCACGCCTCCGGAAACAACATCGTCAAGCGATGCCGCATCGAAGGCCGAGTTTACTTGGTGTTGAGTGCCGGCAAAACAGACGTCGTCAACGACCGAGCAATTCCAACGTCCTAACGAGTGGTTCGCCCGAGACCTTGATCAGCCCCTGAAACGGAGTGTCGAGTTCGAGGATTAGAAAAATCGCCGCTGACAGGGCTGCAGAACCTCCCAGCGCCGTGGCCGTCACTGTTGCATTGGGTGGCGCAAACAGCGCAAACGCCATGTAGAGCATCGCTAACCACGCGGTTAGCACCGTGAGAAAGGCGGCCGGAATCGATCCCTCGCTTCGTTCGGCGAACAGGACACGCGCACGCTCGAGGTCGCCCGTCAAACCGAGTGCGCGTGTTTGCAACCATCGTTGGCCGTCATTGGTCGGCGACAATGTCAACAGCGCAGTCTGGAATCGTGCCATCTCCGGCATCGGCGTCATCGATGCAGCGGGTTCTGAAGCTGGCAGACTCGGCTTGCTAGGAAAAGCCAGTTCGTCAACGGTGCGTTGCAGGAAGCCATGCAGTAGCTCGCGCGCCTGCTTCGCTCCGTCGCCGTAGTGAGCGAGCGCGCGATCGATCAACAAAACGTTGGACGAAATGTCGATCACTGACGCCCGGTCTGCATCAAATGATGTCTTGGCACTCGTAATCATCAGTCCTAGCACCAGCGCAGCCAGGGTGGCCACCGTGCCGGCGGCGAGCACCACCGCATCGCGCGTATTCGATGAAAGATGCTCGGGCGGCAGGAGGCGCCGCACCCAGCGTCCGCCCATCCAGCCGATCATCTGAGCGATGAACACGAGCAGCGCACAAAACAATGCGTTCATCTAAGGCCGTGCGGTGCGGCTATGCGGCAACCTGCTCCAGTCCAAATGCCTTATGCAGCGCGCGCACCGCGAGCTCCATGTATTTGTCTTCAACGACGACCGAGATCTTAATCTCACTGGTCGAGATCATCTGCATGTTGATGCCTTCTTCGGCCAGCGTTCGAAACATCAAACTCGCGATGCCTACGTGTGACCGCATACCGATACCCACGATCGAAACCTTCGCGATCTTCGGATCACCGACGATTTGTTTCGCACCGATGCGATCCTTGACCTCCGTTTCGAGCACCTTGATCGCCTTGTCATATTCGTTGCGATGGACCGTAAATGAAAAGTCGGTCGTGCCATCGACGCTGATGTTCTGCACGATCATGTCGACATCGACGTTCGCCTCGGCGATCGGCCCGAGAATCTGATACGCGATGCCTGGGCGGTCGGGCACTTTCGTCAGCGTGATCTTCGCTTCGTCGCGCGCGAATGCGACGCCTGAGATAACGGCTTTTTCCATTTGGATGTTTTCCTCGAACGTAATCAACGTGCCGGATGCAGCTTCTTCTTCCAGCGGCATATCCGAATCGGTCAAGCTCGACAGCACGCGCAGCGGGACTTTGTACTTGCCGGCAAACTCGACCGACCTTAGTTGCAGCACCTTCGAACCCAGACTCGCCATCTCGAGCATTTCTTCGAACGTGATGCGCGGCATTCGCCGCGCTTCCGGAACGATGCGCGG
>DATEOP010000262.1:0-2319 GCA_035274065.1 Burkholderiaceae bacterium | reverse complement strand
CTGTAATTATTTACAGCAGCAGTTGGGTCGATTGAGTACCAGCGGAGGCGGCGATGGATGATGGAAGGAGTCTTTTAGTGTCGGACAGCAAGGAGCGGCAAAAGGCGTTGGCCGCGGCGTTGGCGCAAATCGAAAAGCAGTTTGGCAAAGGCTCGATCATGCGCATGGCGGACGGCGAAGTTGCCGACGACATTGAGGTCGTATCGACCGGTTCGCTGGGTCTCGATATAGCGTTAGGCATTGGTGGGCTGCCACGCGGCCGGGTGATCGAAGTGTATGGACCGGAGTCGTCAGGCAAGACGACTTTGACGCTGCAGGTCATTGCCGAGATGCAGAAAATTGGCGGCACTTGCGCGTTTATCGACGCCGAGCACGCCCTTGACGTTCAGTACGCGCAAAAGCTCGGCGTCAATCTGCAGGAGCTGCTGTTGTCCCAACCTGACACCGGCGAGCAGGCGTTGGAGATTACCGATGCACTGGTGCGCTCGGGGTCGGTCGATCTGATCGTTATCGACTCCGTCGCGGCGCTGACACCAAAGGCTGAAATTGAAGGTGAAATGGGCGATTCGCTGCCAGGTCTGCAAGCAAGGCTGATGTCACAGGCATTGCGCAAGCTAACGGCCAATATCAACCGCACCAACTGCACCGTGGTTTTCATCAATCAGATCCGGATGAAGATCGGTGTGATGTTTGGTAGTCCTGAGACTACGACGGGTGGCAATGCGTTGAAGTTTTACGCGTCGGTGCGGCTCGATATTCGCCGTATCGGCTCGATCAAGAAGGGTGACGAAGTTATTGGCTCGGAAACCAAGGTCAAAGTCGTCAAGAACAAGGTGGCACCGCCGTTCAAGCAGGCAAATTTCGACATCCTTTACGGCGAAGGTATTTCACGCCACGGCGAGATCGTCGATCTCGGGGCGGAACTCAACATCGTGGAAAAATCTGGTGCTTGGTATAGCTACAACGGCGACCGCATCGGGCAGGGCAAAGATAACGCGCGCGAGTTTTTGCGTGCGCACCCAGAAATGGCACTCGAGATCGAAAATCGTATTCGCGAGAACAAAGGTGTCGCCGTGAGAGGCGTTGCTGTTACGGCGGAGTAATCTCGATACGGACGAACCACGGCGCCCGAGGCCCAACAGGAGCCCTCTCAGTCGGGCAATAGCGTTGCTCGCTCGGCGCGACCATAGTCGTGCCGAGCTTTACCGCAAGCTTTCGCGACATGTTCGCGAAGACGATGACCCCGGAGGAATCGAGCGCGTTCTCGACGAGCTGAGTCGCAGCGGCCTCTTGTCCGATCAGCGCTTTGCGAGTGCGGTAGCCCGCAGCCGCTCACAGCGCTTCGGCGATGCGCGCATCCGCTACGACTTGCGAAAGTTTGGCGTCGCCGATGACCTTACTGCGACAGTGCTTGGCAGGTTATCCGAGACAGAGGTTTCGCGCGCCGATAGGGTCAGAGCGAAGCGGTTCGCTGCGCTGCCAGCATCCGCAGCAGAGCATGCCAAGCAGGCCAGGTTCTTACAGTCGCGCGGCTTTTCGCTCGAATCTGTTTATCGGGTTTTGCGCGGGCGGGTCGACACTGAGTAATTACTGCTGCGGCACGGTTAACTGACTTCGCAATCGAGTCGCTGTGCTAGATTCTTCGACGGGCCGCAGCATGTTTCATGGCAGCTGCGGCCCGTTGTCGTTACCGACCGCATGCCCAACCGCCGCCAAGTGCACACCCGCTCCATTAAGGTCGAGGCTTACGCACGCGATGACGGCTTGTGGGATATCGAAGCCGAGCTGACTGACACCAAGGCCCGCGACTTCGTGCTGGCAACAGGGCTTAGGCCGGTCGGCGAGCCGGTCCATGACCTCGGTCTGACCGTAACGATCGATACGCAATTCAATGTTGTTGCCGCGCAAGCGCGCTCGCGGTCCGTTCCCTATCCGGGCCAGTGCGAGGCGATCGAGGCGGAATATTCCAAATTGGTCGGGCTCAATCTGTTGAAAGACTTTCGCAAGGTTTCGCTGGCGCGTCTGGGCGGCATCCATGGCTGTACTCATCTGACTGAGCTTGCCGGTGTGCTGCCAACCGCTGCGGTGCAGGCGTTTGCAGGCGAAGTGTTTAAAACGCACGAGAGTGCGAATCAGAGCGAAGAAGTCAAGCCGTGGCAACTGGACCGTTGCCATGCGTTGCGCAGCGACGGTGCCGCCGTCGCGCAGTATTACCCACGCTGGTACAGGCGATGAAAATCCACGAGTACCAAGGCAAGGAGATCTTCCGCCGTTTCGGGATGCCGGTGCCGCGTAGCACGGCGGTATTCAGCGTCGAAG
>DATEOP010000261.1:0-3680 GCA_035274065.1 Burkholderiaceae bacterium | reverse complement strand
CGACATTGCCGAGCCAGTATTGGAAATATGAGCGCATCTGGGTACTGCTTGGCATTCCAGCTTTTCTATCGTTGCTGGTGGTTTTTTATCTGATGGTGGCGAAGCCTTCCTGATGTCAGCACTCGATGTAGCCCTCATCGTCCTGGTTGTGCATGGCGCTCTCGGCGCATTCGACACTCTCTACTGCCACGAATGGCAGGCGAGACTTCCGCGGCAGCCGTGGGCCGGACCGGAGCTCAGCCTCCATGCGCTGCGATCATTTTTGTACGCCGCCATTTTCATGGCTCTCGCCTGGTTCGAGTGGCGCGGAGCATTTGCGTGGTTACTCTTCGCCCTGTTCGCGATCGAGTACGTCGTAACGCTGATCGATACCAGAGTGGAGGATCGTACGCGGCGATTATCGCGCGCCGAGCGAATGGTGCACATGATTCTCGGCACCACCACAGGCGCTTACTTCGCTCTTGTGGCGTATCACGCTTCACTGCAATGGATCGCCGCGCCTAGCCGCCTGCAATTCGTCTCTCACGGCGTCGTGTCGATGATCTTGACGATCTACGGCGCGAGTGTGATCGTCTCTGCGGTGCGCGATCTCTTGGCCTCCCGGCGACTACAGCGCGTATGAAGTAATTCCTAACACCATCGTGCCGCCTGTCGGTGCAAGCGTGTTGCTTACGGTAGGTATGAGGTTTGCCTAAAGCTCCGCATTACTAACTCTTGCTTGGCAGGCATCGAACTCGTCGTTCTCTTACCCCACACGGGAGTTGGTTCCCGACCCGCATCCAATTTTGGCTCACGTAGACCCTGACTGAAGCTTTGCAAGAAGTTTCAGCGGCTGCGAGCTGCACGCGGTCATCGCCAATCGGTCGCTTTTGACAAAGAGGTTTCATAACATCGACAAGTAATTCGCATTTCAGCCGTGCCGCTCCAACAAAAATATGCAGATTTACATCAGCGGCCTCTACAGCGGCACTAACCCGCAGCCGGGCATCGGACTTGCGCGCTCGCTTCGAGCGGCGTATCCCGAAGCGAAGTTGATAGGCGTCGAATACTCAAGCCGGAGTTCAGGCTTGCACTTTTCTGACTTCGACGATTTGTTATTGCAGAGACCGTGGGAGGAGCTCGACCTCGAGACTTATGCCTGCACAATCAGAGAGCTGTTGGACTCCGGCGCCTACTGGCTCTCCGGCGTTGATCTCGAGATCATGTGGCTTGCTTCGGTGTTCACCGAAGGCCACCCAAATCTGCTTTCCCCACCGCAAACCGCAGTTCGCCGGATGGCGAAACCCGCGGTCGAGGCGCACCGCGGCCTTCCGGTAAAGATTCCGCCCTTTATTTGCGCGGCAGAACATTCCGATTGGGATCTGCACGCGTTCTGCCGGAAGTACGACTGGAAAGTCTGGCTCAAGGGCCCTTACTACGAGGCAGTGCGCACTGGCACCTGGGACGCTGTTGAAACCGCGCGCATCGCAATCAAGCGTGCATGGTCGACCGACAACGTGTTCGTTCAGGCGCATGTCACAGGCTATGAAGAATCTGTCTGCTTCTCGGCCTTCCGCGGCGAGTTGCTCGCGTCGGCC
Source organism: Burkholderiaceae bacterium (assembly GCA_035274065.1). Lineage (GTDB taxonomy): Bacteria > Pseudomonadota > Gammaproteobacteria > Burkholderiales > Burkholderiaceae_F > JACCZX01. The sequence continues at coordinate 2,103 of DATEOP010000261.1, read as the reverse complement.
TATATGCGCAAACGAGAAATCACGCCGGAGGGAAAGACCTGGGCTGGAGATATCTCGGACGTGCCTGAAGAATTTTTGACGCCGCTGCGTCGGATCGTGAAGGAGCTGAATTGGACCGGCGGTGCCGAGCTGGAGATGATGCGGGATACGAGCGGCCAGCTATGGCTTATCGAATGCAATCCACGTTTCCCGGCATGGATTCATGGCTCGACCATTGCCGGACGTAATCTCGCCGCGGCGCTTGTTGAAAAAGCCAGCGGCGTGCGCGCGCAAAGGACGCGCGCGACCTGCGAGGAGTTTGCGCGGATCGTGCTGGAGGTTCCGGTTCGCCCCGAGTTTCCGCTGCCACCCCTTGCTGAACCGTATTCGGGCGGCTTCGGCCACTCCCTGAAACATCCCTCGGGAAGTCTTGTGCTCGCCGACCGACTGCACAAACTGAAAGTTATCGACGGCAACGCTGCCGATTCGCCAGACAGTAAGGCTGCTTCGCCGCCGCCTGAGTTGCCGCAGTCCTACATCACCGACCTTGATAAACATAACCTCAGTGGTCTCTTAACTCCTTCGTGGCTGTTCCTTGAAGGCACAGCTTCGGCGATGTTTCGCCGCGCGCAGGAAATGGCAACACGAGTCTCGAGCAGTGCAGTCAAGGTAACGAACGCCTACAGCATCAAGACGAATCCGGACGAGCGCTTGGTGCGACTGGCACGTGAACATCAGTTTTTGGCCGAAGCGATCAGCCTGCTTGAAGTGCAGAAAGCACTATCTGTCGGCTTTGCGCCGGACGAAGTTATTCTGAATGGCCCGGGTAAATGGTGGCCTGCTGGTTTGCTGCCGACGTCACCGCTGCACGCCGTTTTCTGTGACTCGATCGCGGATCTGCAACGTGTTGCAGCAAGCCTTGCGAGCGGGCAACTGCAAAGCAAAGTCGTCGGAATCCGTTTGCGGCCGCCGACGGTGCCATCGCGTTTTGGTATTCGGGTCGATACGCCTCAAGCACTGAACGCGCTAGTCGAGGCAATCGGGACGTTGCCACGGGACTGCGAGTTCGGCGTCCATTTTCATATGGCAAGCAGCAATGTGGGCGTTACGCAATGGTGGCATTTGTACGACTCGCTGCTTAAATGGTGTTTGACCCTTCAGACATTGACACAGCGACCGGTCGAGCACCTCGATCTTGGCGGTGGCTGGTTTCCGTGCGATTGGCATGTCAACGCCGAGGCTCACTTTGCCGAAGCGATCGCCCGCGCAAGTAGCGAGCTACCGAACGTCAAACAAATCATTTCGGAGCCGGGCAAAGCAATGGCGCAGCCGACGATGGCGCTGGGTATGCGATTGCTTGAGTTGGACAAAGAAGACGGCAAGGTTCGGCAGGCCGTCGTCGACGCCTCGGTTGCAGAGCTGCCGATGTACGGCGTGCAACCGCACCGCATTCTTCATCAAAGCGCGCACGACGGTTCTTGGAACCCGGTGGGCCGAGGCAAAGTGCAACTGCTGGGCCGGCTGTGCATGGAGCACGACATCGTTGCGACCAATGTCGAGCTGCCGCCGACCGCTGAGGTCGGCGACTTTCTGGTTTTTTGTGATGCAGGAGCTTACGACAGGAGCATGTCTTATGAATTTGGCAGAGGCTAAGCGCCTCGAAATCCCGGAGCCCGCGCAGTCCGCGCTTCATGCAGCAATCGAGGCGTGGATGTATCAACCCGCCTCGGAAATTTGCGACCATGGGCAGCAGTGCTGCGCGGTGGCGCGCGAGTGGTTCTTTGCAATGGACCGCTCGCATACTCCCGCACGCGAACCATTGACCGGACCGCGATGGATTCGACAACGCGTGACGTGGGGCCCTTCGCAGTGGCCGTTATTTTGGTGCGAAGCGATGGCGGCCAAGACGCTCGACTGCGGTGCTCTTGCAGCGCTTGCCAAAAATGCGTTTCGTGCGCGCGGCATCGAGTCGCACACAGTTCAACTTATCCAACAATTCACAAAAGCTGATGGCGGCCACTGGGCGTGCTCCTGGCAACGCGCGGAAGTTGCGCCGACGTGGATACGTAACGATCTGGTCTATCACGAAGCATGCGCTGTTGTCGTAGGTGATCATGAGATACG
>DATEOP010000260.1:0-2502 GCA_035274065.1 Burkholderiaceae bacterium | reverse complement strand
GTGGCTGTGATAAACAGCGTCCAGGCCATCAGCGAGGACGATGGCGGTTATGGCTCATTACAGTGCCGACGCAAGCTCTCGATCGACACCGTCTTCGTGCTCGATCGGCGTACCGATGATGTAACGGCGCGCGATGAAACCAAGGTGTATCAGCATCAGCAGGCAGCCGATCGGCATGCCCGCATAAACCCACGCCATCGAAATCTGCAGCGCTGCGGAGGCCTGAAATCGCGTACGCCACGCGTAGTCGATTCCTTCGAACAGCAGTGCAGTAAACAGCACAAGCAAAATCAACGTAATGGCGGCGCGCACAACCGTGGCAGCGCGCGTCGGCAGCGATCGCTCGAGCGAATCGACTCCAATGTGCGCGCCATTGCGTAGTGCAAGGCCGCCGCCAACAAACGCGAGCCAGATCATCAGGTGACGCCCGACTTCCTCGCCCCACAGGAACGATGACTCACCCGCGTAGCGCATCACGACGTTGACGAACGTGACGACCACCATTGCAGCCAGCAACACGATCAGCAGAGCGCGATTGACTTGGACGAATCGCCGCTCCAGCCCAGGCAGCATGGCTATCCGTGTTTGATTGCGATGGTTTTCAGGGTGGTGAATCCGAGCAGCGCTTCGAAGCCTTTTTCGCGTCCGTAGCCGCTCGATTTGACGCCGCCGAACGGCAGCTCGATGCCGCCGCCCGCACCGTAGTTGTTGATGAATACCTGCCCGCAGCGCAGCTTGCGTGCGATGCGCATCTGACGCGCTCCATCGTGCGTCCACACGCCTGCGACCAGACCGTACATCGTGCCGTTGGCCATCGAGAGCATCTCGTCTTCGGAGTCGAACACGATCGCCGCAAGCACCGGGCCGAAGATTTCTTCCTGCGCCAACGCGTGGTTCGATGGAACGTCGCGCAGCAGTGTCGGCGCCTGGTAATAACCATTCTGCGGCGCGTGCTCGACTACGCGACCCTGCGCAGCGATCGGGATCTCATCGTGCTGAGCCCGACTCAAAAAATCCCAGACGCGCTGCAACTGGTTCTGCCGTATCAGCGGGCCTACGTCCAGATCGTCGAGCGCGGGACCCACCTTAAGCCGCGACATCGCAATGCCAACGCGTTCCACCAGCTCCTCGTAAATGGGTCTCTCGACCAACAGACGGCTGCCTGCCGAGCACGTTTGGCCGGCGTTCTGCACGATCGCATTCACGATGATTGGCACTACGTTGTCCAGATTCGCGTCGGCGAAAACGATCTGCGGCGATTTACCGCCGAGCTCGAGCGTCACCGGGCAATGGTGCCTGGCCGCTGCCTGCGCGACCGCGGTGCCGGTGACTGGAGATCCTGTAAAGGAAATGTGATCGATGCCCCGATGCTGCGAAAGTGCAGCACCCGCTTCGGCACCGTAACCCGTAATGACGTTCAGCGCCCCGGCCGGAAATCCCACCTCGGCCGCCAGCACAGCAACTCGCATCACCGACAGGCAGGCATCTTCAGCAGGCTTGACCACACACGCGTTGCCCGCCGCCAACGCGGCGCCGACACTTCGGCCAAATATCTGCATCGGATAATTCCACGGCACGATGTGGCCCGTGACGCCGTGCGGCTCGCGCAGCGTCAGCACCGTCATGCCGGCCTGATAGGGAATCGTGTCCCCGTGCAGCTTGTCAGCGGCACCCGCGTAATACTCGAAGTAGCGCGCGAGAGCGGTGACGTCGGCTCGTCCCTGCTTCAACGGTTTGCCCGTTGTGCGTGATTCAAGACGAGCGAGCTCGTCGTGATGATCGGCCACGGCGTATGACAACTTCATCAGCAGCCGGCCCCGCTCGGTGGCCGTCATGCGTCCCCAGGGTCCGTCGAAGAATTCGCCGAGTGTGCTGCGCGCCGCATGCACCCCGGCGTCGATATCGGCCGAGTTGCCGCGCGCGATTTTTTCGAACGGGGCACCGTCGGATGGATCGATCACATCGATTGTCTGCCCGGTGGACGACGGCACCCGGCGATTGCCGATGAAGTGATGCGCACCCGCGGCCGTTGTGCTTCCGTCCATCGTGTTCTCCAACTTGCGGAGCACGAATTATTACCCGCGGCGCCTAGAATTGCGCATGCGACTTGATGCCGTGCCTGCCGGCCGCGACATTCCGAACGACTTTAACGTCATCATTGAGATCCCCGCGCACGCGGACCCGATCAAGTATGAAGTCGACAAGGACACCGGCGCGCTTTTCGTCGACCGCTTCATTGCCACGTCGATGCACTATCCGTGCAACTACGGCTACGTTCCGAAGACGCTCGCCGACGATGGAGATCCACTTGATGTCCTGGTGATCACGCCATTTGCCTTGCAGCCCGGCGTGGTGGTGCGATGTCGCGCCTTAGGCGTGCTAAAGATGGAGGACGAGGCGGGTGGTGATTCGAAGCTGCTGGCTGTTCCGATCGACAAGATTCTGCCTTGGTACCGGCATTGGCTGAAGTGGTCGGACATCGCGCCAGAGCGGCTTGCGCAA
>DATEOP010000259.1:0-3327 GCA_035274065.1 Burkholderiaceae bacterium | reverse complement strand
CCGCGGTCCAGATCGAAGCCGCATGCGTAGCGAAACATCAGCGAGACTCCCAATCCCGCAACGATCGCTTCTTTGATCGCCTCGTTGCTACCCAGCTGCATGCGTACAACAGGCTTCAAGTTGCATTCGCCGAACAGGCGATCGGTCGCGAGACGCGTTCCGGAGCCTTGCTCGCGAATCAGCAAAGGCTCCTGTGCAAAGCGCTCCAACGCGATGCCCTTCTGGTCGGCAAGGGCATGATCGCTCGGCGCAAGGGCGATCAGAGGATTGTCCAATATGGAATGCGCCACCAAGCCTTTGCCTTCAGGCGCATTGGTCAACAGATAAAGATCATCCGAGTCTTCGTGAAGCCGCTTGAGTACGGTCTGTCGTGAAGTCACCTGCAGCGACACCTCCACTCCCGGATGTCGCTTCACGAATTCAGCGAGAAGTGGTGGCAACAGATACTCGCCCGCAGTGGTCGACGCGATGCGCAGGCTGCCGGCCCGCAGTCCCTGGATATTCGCGATCGCTTCGTCCAGCTCGGAGAAAGTTGAGAATAGTCGTTGAGACGCCGCATAGACCTCCTCGCCCGCAGCGGTGAGACGCACTTTTTTTCCGACGAAATCAAGCAGTCGGACGCCGACGGTATCGGTCAGCTTGCGCAGATGAACCGACACCGTGGGCTGCGCCATGTGCAGGTCCGCGGCAGCACGGGTGCAGTTGCCAACATGGACGACGGCGTTGAATACCCGTAGCTGAGCCAGGGTTCCATGTCTGAAGTAGCGCCGTATCTTGCCGTTGGGCATGGATACCTCACGTTGGTTACAACGTTAAGAACCCGCTGCCGCAGGCGCATGGCGCCCATAGCAAAGCGGCCTTTACCCTGATTAGGCAAAGGCCGCCGATACGTTTGATCGAACAACACTTTGCCCAACTGGGCAAAGGTCTCGCTTGCAATGCTTCATTGCCAACGCGGCCGGGGAAACTCCCGTAGTGACGACCGCGTCGAAGCGGTGCTTTTCGCACCACCCAAGCTACTCCCCCTTGCAGGGGTGCTCAACAGAGCACACTGAATTAGACCACAAGCGCAGCCGGCTTTCATTGCGTTTCTTAATCGTTTTCATTGCGTCATGCGCAAGTTTCTTACGGCGTGATGGACATGATTGCAACTCTTCATTTCACTGATGGCGCAGATCGCGACACACTGCTCGCGATGGAACTGTTCTCACCCGAGTTTTTTTCCGCGCTCCTCGCGATCATCATCATTGACCTGGTTCTCGCGGGAGATAACGCGATCGTGATCGCGCTCGCCGCCCGAAATCTTCCATCGCACCTTCGCCGGCGCGCGATTCTATGGGGCACGGTGGGCGCGATTGCCGTGCGAAGCGCCATGACGCTCGTCGTCGTGTGGTTACTCAAGGTGCCAGGCCTGCTTGCGCTCGGCGGCACGCTGTTGATCTGGATCGCCTACAAGCTGATCATCGATAACGAGGGCGACGAGGCCCACAAGCTGAAATCCGGAGCGGGCTTCTGGGCTGCGATGAACACGATCATCGTGGCCGATGCGCTGATGGGGCTGGACAACGTGCTGGCGGTCGCGGGAGCTGCACAGGGCAGCTTCGCGCTGGTTGTCTGCGGCCTGCTGATCAGCATCCCAATCGTTATATGGGGAAGCCAGCTCATTCTTAGGATTGTCGAACGCTATGCAGTCATCGTTTACATAGGTGCAGGCGTGCTCGCGTGGACAGCGGTCAAAATGGTCACGAGCGAGCCGCTCTTTTCTTCTTTTGTCGCCGCAAACCCGCTGTTCGTGCACCTGGCCTACATCGTAGTTGTGGGTGGCGTGCTGACCACAGGATTCCTGGTCAACCATCGCGAGGTGCGCAGGCAAATTGCCGCGCACTTGGTTCACATTCCACGCCCTTCAGCAACGGCGTCCAACGTTCGCCCGTCAAAAAGAGGAGCTACTGCAATGACGAAGATACTTCTGCCGACTGACGGCTCACCAAATTCTCTTAACGCTGTCAGACACGTCGTCAACCGATTCCTCGAGAATCCAAACCTCGAAGTGCACCTGTTGCACGTCCGGCAGCCGTTGTCGCAGCACATCGCTCGCTTCATCAGCGGGCACCAGCGAGCCGCATTCCATCGAGAAAAAGCGGACATCGCACTGGCGCCTGCGCGTGAATTGTTAGGCCGTTTTGGCGTTCCTCACACTGACCACGTTGAACTCGGCCATCGGGCTGAAACGATCACGCGCGTTGCGCAGCGTCTTGGGGCCTCGGAAATAGTGATGAGCACCGCGCGCAAGAACTCGCTTACCCGCTTGCTCGAAGACTCAGTGTCTCATCGCGTAATCGAAACGGCGTCGATGCCGGTGCAGATCGTCGCGGGCGACGCTATATCGAAGTTCGAGCGCTACGGCGTTCCGGCGGGAGTTGGCGCAGCGATCGCGCTGCTTGCCGCGGTCGCTGCTGATTGAATGGAATGCGCTAGCTAGCGACTACGCAACAGCCTTGTTGCGAGCGGTCCGCCGCACGACAGGCAGCGTTACTGAGCTGCTTGATGATTCGATATTTGGAGGCGGCGCGCGAGATTGACCACAAAGCGCACGACCACGGCGATAGCCAAGCGCACCTTTGCAGCGGCCATAAAGACGAAATCGATCGTCAACTCCGCACTTCGCATATGAGCTCGAGCGTGCTCACGTTCAATCGAACTCAACCTGACATTGTCCAGCAGGTGGTACTGCATTAGGGGTCTCTCTACACACGTTGTTTACACAAACAACACAGTGGGGGCGAAAGATAGAAAATCCAATCGCAAGTTTGGTAGCGTCCAGGCGCTTTTGTCGCTGCTGTCTACTCAAGGAGAACATATGCAAAAAGTCGAAAAGCAGGTGGAACTGGAACTGCAGCAGGAGCAAGTCGATGGCAAATCTTCCGGACTATGTGTGTTAACTCCGGAGGAGATCAGCCTTGTTGGCGGTGGTGCGTACTCAGATGGTGCTGGTGGGAATGGTTGAGTTTCTTTGGATGCGGCGGCCCGAACGCCGCCGCACCAACTGCTTGGCTTGCCAGAACTTGGCTCTGACGAACCGAAAAAACCACAGCGAGTAGACCTCTAGGGGAGCAGTCTTCAGCCGGCATGGCTGCTGGAGATCCATATTGCGCTATCTCCGTTGAGTCGATTAGAGACGGCGGGTGTGTGGTGGAGAAGAGGAGGATCGAACTCCCGACCTCTGCATTGCGAACGCAGCGCTCTCCCAGCTGAGCTACTTCCCCTGAGATGTCGCCTGCCATCGAACCGGCGGCGAGGGAGCGAATGTTACCTCGCACGCCAAAT
>DATEOP010000258.1:0-8554 GCA_035274065.1 Burkholderiaceae bacterium | reverse complement strand
GATACCCGAGATAAATTCGGCAGCATCGCTGGCCAGATAAACGGCCGCCGCAGCGACGTCTGAGGGCCGGCACATCCTGCCCAGCGGAATCGTTACCAGGAACTTCGCGCGATTGGCCGGCGTATCCGGCATTCCCATGAATTGTTCGAGCATGCCGGTCTCGCCAATCACGGGGCAGATCGCATTGACGCGAATGCCGTCCGGTCCGAGCTCCACGGCAAGCGATTTAGACAGCAGATTTACCGCCCCCTTACTGGCGTTGTACCAGGTCAGGCCGGGCCGTGGACGGATACCCGCTGTCGAACCGACATTCAAGATCACGCCGCTTCCACGCTTGCGCATCAATGGCACGACCGCCAGCACCATGTGATAAATCGACTTAACGTTGACGGCAAAGACCTTGTCGTAAGTCGCCTCGTCGACGTCAAGCAGTGGCATGTTGGTGTGCGTCGTACCTGCGTTGTTGACGACGATGTCGGGTGCGCCAAACCGATCGACGCATGCTTGCACCAACGCATCGATATCGGGCCGCAGCGAGACGTCGCAGCGGACGAATAGCGCAGACGATCCAAGCTGATGCGCCAGCGCTTGCCCCTTGCCGCGCTCGAGATCAGCAATCACCACTCGCGCGCCCTGCGCCACGTAGGCGCGCGCAATACCCTCACCGAATCCGCTGGCCCCACCGGTGACAAGCGCCGTCTTGCCTTCCAGCTGCATCACTGTTCAACGCTCATCGACGACCTGTGATCTCAGCATAAAAGGCATCACTGTTGGGTTTGCGACCAAGAAAGGCCTCGACCAAAGCCTGCGGCGGGCGCTGTCCGCCTGATGCGAGAATCGTCTGACGATAACGACGTCCGACTTCTGGATTCATTAGCTTGCCGTCGAACGCCGAAAGCATGTCGAGCGCAAGTACTTGTGACCACATATAACCGTAATAGCCCGCGGCATAACCGCTAATCAGGTGGGTGAAGCCTGCGGGCAACATTGACCCTTCAACGTGGCCCAGCCGCGTCTTGCTTTCGATCTCGGCCCAAGTCGACATAGCGGGCGGCGGAACACCGGTATAGAGCTTCATATCGTATGCGGCGTACTCGCGCTGGCGCTCATAGAGAATGCCCTGTCCGTACTTCCGTGCCGCATCGAGTTGCTCGATCTGAGCGCTCGTCAGGCGCGGGCAAGCGGGACAGATCTCTGCAAGCAGCTTGAGGGGTTCTTCGCGCCGTGCCCACTCCTCGAACATCTGCGACGGCGCTTCGACAAAGTCCCGCTTGACCGACGTGCCGCTTTGATCCGCGTAACGTGTCTTCGACAGAACACCGTGCAGCACATGACCAAACTCGTGCAACAGCGTTTCAAGCTCGCTGTGATTTAACCCCTTGCGATCGAAGTTGGTCACCAGCGCTGAAATCGGCGTGCGCTGCGCCAGCGTTGATCCCCTACGGACCGGAAACGCCGCAGCGTGGTTGTACTTGCCGTCGCGCGGGTATAGATCGAGATACACACCGCCAATAAACGCGCCCGGTTCTCCTGCTGATCCCCCGGGCGAGAGTTGATCGAAGACGTCGAAGTAGCGAACGTCGTCGTGCCACGTCGGCACCTTGCGTTCGACAAATGTCACTCCATAAAGCCGCTCAGCCAGCTTGATCGAATACTCAACGCTCTTGTCGGTGGGGAAGTACGCGCGCAATGCTTCCTGGTCGATCTTGAACCGGGCTCGGCGCACACGCTCCTGATGGAAAGTGAGATCCCAGCGATGCAACATCGGCGCAGCTGGATCGGTGCCGGTGAACTTTGCTTTGTCGGCGCGCAGCTCGGCGAGCTCACGCGCCTCGACTTCATCGACCGCTGCCTGCACCTTGGCGAGAAATTCGTTCACTGCCGCAGGTGTCTGCGCCATGCGGCGCTTCAGCACGTACGTTGCATAGTCGGGCATTCCGTGCAGCTGCGCGAGCTCGTAGCGCAGCTTCAATGCACGATCGAGCAGTGCAAGATTTTGCTCGCCACCTTCTCGGTTCTTCGCCAGCCACACCTTGCGCCGCGCCGCTTCGCTGGTCGCGTTTTGTAAAAATGGCACGACGGTTGGGTAGTCAAGCCCCAGCACCAGATTGCCGCTTGCATCGCGCTTTCGCGCCGCAAGCCAGGCGTCTGGCATCCCCGCTGCCTCGGCCGGTGTCAATACAACCGTCGTCGGATCTTCGTTAACATTCTTGCCGAACTGCAAGTCCAGGCGTTCGACTTCGTCGGCAATCTCCTTTGCCCGCTTGCGCTTGTCTGGCGGCAGCGCTGCTCCACCATCCTCAAACTTTTCGATGAGATCCTGCTTAAACGTCTGATCGATCGCGTCTTTCGGCATGACCGCCCGCACGCGGCGATACAACGGCTCGCTCTGCGCCATTTCGGTTTCGAACGGAAGTATCTTTTCCAGGCATGTCTGGGCAGCGTCACGCGTCGCCTTGTCGGAAGCAACGTTTTGAAGCAGGTAAACCGGATATGCAAAGTCCGCAAACTGAATTGACAACATGTTCCAATCGGCAAAGACGCCTGCATCCTTTTTTGATTCAATCGTCTTCTTGGTTGCACGCACCTTCGCGAGCTCCCTATCGCAGCGGGCCGTTATCGTCGCCGCGTCATAGAGCGGCATCAACGGGCGCGCCGGAGCCGCGCTCGCCGCGCCACTGACAAATGTGCTTGCGATTGCGACCAGATATCCAATCTTCTTCATCGAATTCGCTATTGATTCTTGCGTTGCTGCCACTGTACGTCGGTGCCGCCCGCGTCCCGATTCAAAACGCGTGCCAGCACAAACAGCAGATCGGAAAGTCGATTCAAATATTGCCGCGGCCCGTCGTTGATCGTGTCCTGTTTGCCAAGCGCTACCAGAGAGCGCTCCGCCCGTCGGCAAATCGTCCGGCTCACATGTGCAAGCGCTGCCGCCGGAGAACCGCCGGGCAGAATGAATTCGGCCAACCGCGGAAGATCGGCGTTGTAGTGTGCCAACCGCGCGTCGAGCCGGGCCACCTGATTGCTGCTGATCATCGAGTAGCCCGGAATCGCGAGCTCGCCGCCGAGATCGAACAAGTCGTTCTGGATTGCGGCCAGATCGCTGCGGATCGACTCCAAAAGTTGGACCGTCAACATGACACCGATACTCGAGTTGAGTTCGTCGACATCACCCATCGCCGCTACGCGGAGGTGATCCTTGCTGACGCGCGTGCCGTCGGCAAGGCCGGTGGTCCCATCGTCCCCGGTGCGTGTTGCGATCTGCGATAGGCGATTGCCCATAAAATGGCCTCGTAGCCAGACAAGGACGCCATTATGAATGCGCCTTTATCCCCGCATGTGGTGCGCAAACCGCTGGCCGACGAGTTCATCGACGGCTTGCGAACGATCTTTGGCGAACGCTTGTCTTTCGCGGACGCAGTGCGCGAGCACCACGGACGTGACGAGTCGCCGTATCCCCCGATGCCACCGGACGCGGTCGTTTTCGCCCACACGACCGAAGAGGTGGCTGCGCTAGTGCGTCTTTGCTCGCAGCATCGCGTGCCCCTGATTCCGTACGGCGTTGGCACATCGCTCGAAGGTCATTTGCTTGCATTGCAGGGCGGCGTCAGCGTTGACCTATCGCAGATGAACAAGGTGCTCGCGATCAACCCCGAAGACCTGACGGTGACCGTGCAAGCCGGCGTGACGCGCAAGCAGTTGAATCAGGAAATTCGCGACACCGGTTTCTTTTTTCCAATCGATCCCGGCGCTGACGCGACGATCGGAGGTATGAGTGCCACCGGCGCTTCCGGTACGAACGCCGTGCGCTACGGCACGATGCGCGAGAACGTAGTTGCGCTGACCGTCGTAACCGGCGAAGCGAAGGTGATTCGGACGGCGCGGCGGGCAAAGAAATCAAGCGCGGGCTACGACTTGACGCGTCTTTTTGTCGGTAGCGAAGGCACGCTCGGCGTGATCACCGAGGTCACGGTGCGGATCTACCCACAGCCCGAGGCGGTTTCAGCGGCCTCTTGCTCGTTTCCAACCGTCGAAGCTGCTGTGCGAACGACGATTGCAACCATTCAGATGGGCATACCGGTCGCCCGCTGCGAGTTGCTCGACGCGCTGACGGTGAAAGCAGTCAATGCGCGCGACAAGCTCGGACTGCCGGAAATGCCGCTGCTGTTATTCGAGTTCCATGGCTCCGCATCAAGCGTCGCCGAGCAGGCCACAATGGTCGAGGAAATCGCGCGCGAACACGACGCCGCGGCTTTCGAATGGGCCACTCGCCAGGAAGACAGAACTCGGCTCTGGGAGGCGCGCCACAACGCGTACTTCGCTTGCCTGCAGCTGAAGCCGGGATGCCGCAGCTTCACCACTGATGTGTGCGTGCCGATCTCGCGCCTGGCCGAATGTATTACGGCGACCGTTCGCGATACGGAACAGTCTTATCTGCCCGCGCCGATACTGGGCCATGTCGGTGACGGCAACTTTCACTGCGCAATTCTGGCCGATACAACGAAGCCCGAAGAGCTGGCGGAGGCCGAGCGGCTCAATCACCTTATCGTTCAGCGGGCGCTGGCGATGGATGGCACCTGCACCGGTGAGCACGGCGTCGGTATGCACAAGATGGATTTTCTGCGCGAAGAGCACGGTGATGACGCGCTCGAGCTGATGGCGCGTATCAAGCGCTCGTTCGATCCGCTCGATATTCTGAATCCGGGCAAGGTCGTACGGATCCAGAATTAGACATCGGCGCGAGCGGGAGTTTTAGCGCTCGCCGGGGCCAATCCAAGCGCGGAGCGCTGCGACTCGCTTAGCTTGCTGAGCACTTCAACCGCGTGGTCGTATCCCTGTTTGACGATCTCATCAAAGCGTGACCATTGAAGCAATCCCACGCGTTGCAGCGGGGGACTGAAGTACACATCGGTCAGCTGACGTAATTGTTGCTGGCGCGATGTGCTGTACAGGATGGTGACATTCAGCAGGTACGCCACCAGCGTCGGCACGCGATAGCGCCGCTTGCTGCGCGGACGCAGTCGATCGACCAACAGCTGCCACCCACCGGGCATTTCGTCGAACTCGAGACGGCGAGGATTGCGGGCGCCGAGGTCCACACCGAGCACCGTTCCGATCCCTCTCACGTCGCGCATGACATCGACCGGGAAATTGTTAAACGTGCCGCCGTCACACAGCAGGTCGCCATCGTGCACTACTGGCGGCAATGCGCCCGGAATTGCGATGCTTGCCAGCAGTGCTTGCGTCAGATTTCCACTGACAATCTGCTGCTGACGAGCCTGCGAGTAGTTGGTCGCGATGCAGAAGTACGTTTTCCACAAATCCTCAACCGTCATCGAAGCGCCGACGAGCTCGGTAATCGATCGGTCGATCGCAGCACGTACGCGCCGGCCCTTGATCAGCGACATCAACGGTAGCCAGTTGAAATCTCCGGTTGGATTGGTACTGAATGCTCTGCGAGCGATATCGATCGCGTTTCCAACCGAGGGATCGGCGGCAACCAGTGCGGCCAAGACGGCGCCGATACTAGTACCACCAACGCAGTCGATAGGGACGCCGTACTCGTGCAACGCGCGCCAAACTCCGAGATGCGCGAAACCGCGCGCACCCCCGCCCGCAAATACGAGGCCGACCGCTTTTCGGGCAAGCAGTCGCGCCAAGCGCGCCACGTCGCGCTCCACGCCGAACCGGAGATGAACGTATCCCGCCACCGGCCTGCGCTTCACCCACTTAGCGGTGTCGCTCGGCTTTGTCGAGTCAGCGGGATGCAGTAGCACCAGCATCTCGGCCGCCTCGCTGCGTGTTGGACGTTCGGTAAGACACGCCTGTTCAATCGCATGCACAGCCGGTGGCTGCGCTGCCCGGGCCAGCAGCAACAGCTCGTCGCCATGACTGATGCAGCGTCGCGTCCAGGGGCCCGGTGTTGTCTGGCCCACCAATAGAACGAAGTCGTGCTCAGCCTCAATCGCATCCAACACGCTGGAGATGCGAGCGTCTGCTGGTGCTTCTTCGCTCAGCGCGATACCCACCTCGCCCAACACGCGGTCGATCTCTGCCGCATCGATCAATCGCACACGTCCAAAGCGTTCGAGCTGCTGCGCCAACTGCCGGGCAAAATCGTCAACTTCCACATCGTCCGTGATCGGCAGCACGCTTATCGTGACCGGCGCCGGTACCGAAAACCGCTGGTTCTCGGTCTGCAGGCGGCGGATGATCTGACGGGTAAATGTGATTGAGACTTGCGGACTGATTGCCAGCAGCTCCTCGAAATGCCGCTTATCGAGCCTCACCAGCACCGACTTTCGCACTGCGACCACCGTGGCCGAGCGGTTCTCGCCGGTGTACAAGCTCATTTCGCCGATGACTTCGCCGCGAGACATCTCACGCACCATGCGCTGCGAGCCATCTTCGTCACGCACGTAGACGCGCAGGCGGCCACTTACGCAAAGGTAAGCCGAATTTCCAGACTCACCCTGCTCCATCAGTAATTCACCGCCCGCGAGTTCGACCCACTGCAAACGCTGCTGCAAGGATGCGAGGGCGGCCGGAGCCGCGTCGCCGAGCAACAGCGTCAACTGCTGCGTAAGCAGCGCTTCGCGATGTGGTGCCTGCGCCGCCTGATGGGTTGTCATCGCTTCGTATCAGCTCACCGCGTGCTCCGCTTGCAGCTCGTCGCTCAGCGAGCGCACGCGCGATGCAAGCAACAGGCTGATGTTCAGCAGCAGCTTCCCGAAGACCTGAGGATGCTCCGCCACCAGCCGCTCGTATTGCTCGCGCTGCAGCTCGAGCACGAGCGCGTCGGTTTCCGCAAGTGCATCGGCCGAGCGTGCAACCCCGGCAAGCAGGCCCATGTCGCCGAACACGACGCCGGGTGCGAACGAAATCAGCCGTCTTTCATGGGCAGGGTCACCCTCCGCGTGCTTCGCCGCCAGCCAAATCCCAATCTGTCCTTGCAGCAACACGAACAGCGAGTCGCCGGGATCACCGGCTCGAAATACGACGTCACCTTTCGCAAAGCGGCGCTCGGTCATTAGCGACTCAAGCAGATTGGCCTCGTCTGCTTCGAGCCCCGAACCTGCCAGCGCCTGTTTCAGAGTCAGCGATGCGTCGTCCGTTGAAGTACCGGCGACAGTTGCCAGCAAACGATCTTCAGCATGCTCAAGCGCCCGGTCGGCGTCAGCGAAAAACTGAGCGTCGCCAAGCCGTTCGTGGACATCCATATCGCGGATCATGCGCATGCGAGCGTCGCGAGGTGCCAAGCCCGCAAACAACAGATTCTTGCCGGCGCGCTGGACCGTGTCAGCCGCCTGCAGCAGTACGCGCGCGCCGCTCGCATCGACCTCGGTAACACGCTTGAAGTCGATTACGACTGAGTCGACGACATGAACCAGGCGCTCGATTTCTTCGTCAGCATCTTCTGCTGTGCCAAAGAACAACGCCCCGTCGAGTTCCAGCAGTGCGATACGCCTGCCGTGCGCTCGCAGAGCTTCAGCTTCCTGCGCCGGGCGGACTTTGCGCGATCGACGCCGATCGCCATGAATGATCTGGCGAATCGGAGGCTTGCTGTTGCTTCGGATAAACATCAGGATCGACACCAGTACGCCAACGCCGATTGCGAGTGGCAGCGAGATGAAGACTGCAATGCCTGCCACGAGCAGCATGATTCCGTAGCTTTGAGCGAGTGCGCGCGGCGTGCGCCATTTGAGGCTCTGTCGCCATAACACTCCGGTGGCGAGACGTGTCCATGCATCAACCAACGTATAGGCAACAGCCGCAAAAACGCCGGCAACCGCCGCCATTGGCACAAAACTCATAAAGCGCAGACCGAATACCAAAGCGAACATGAGCCCGACCGCAAAGAAGAGGCGTGACATGCCGGTGTTAGCACCCGCATCGAGACTCACCTTGCTGCGCCCGACTGCACCGGCAGTAGCCAAGCCACCGATAAAACCCACGGCGACATTGGCAATACCCTGCTGAAGTAAAACGCGTCCACGGTCGCCGCGTTGATGAATCAATTCATCGATTGTTGAGCCCGCCAGTGCGGTCTGCAGGCTCGAAACAAACGCGATTGCTGCTGCGAACTGCACGAGCAGCCACAATTTCTCGCGCAGCAGGCCGTCGCCTAGACGCTCGAACAGCGGCGCCATCACTTCAGCACCGGGCCACTCGAAACGCGGCGCGTTGAATAGCGGGCCAAGCGCAACTGTAAGTGGTGTCAGCGCCAGTAAGTGATGCAGCGCAGTGGCCGCCAGTAAACCTGCCAGATAGGCCGGCACAGGTCGTGTCCATCGTGGCGGCCGAACCGCGATTAGAAAACCGGTCAACGCGACAATCGGCGCAAGCGGTCGAGCGTTTTGCCACTCTGCCGCGCTCTGACCCGTCGGCAATCCAAGCAGGTGCGGCAGCATTGCCAGCACCATCAATACGGCGGTGCCGTTCATGTAGCCGGCATGAACCGGATAGGGCACATAGCGCACCAGGCCCCCGAGCTTTAGCAGCGCCAGCAACACTTGCATCACACCGGCCAGCACAATTCCAAACGCGACGA
>DATEOP010000257.1:0-2038 GCA_035274065.1 Burkholderiaceae bacterium | reverse complement strand
TCGGCATCGATGAAGCCGACGTTGTTGAGGATGGCAAGTTGGCGGCGATTGTGCTCCCTCCGGTATCTACCGCGACGCTGCTCGGGCTGGTCGCACGAGGAGCGATGGGCAAGCTCGGCGAGGCGCGCGGCGTTCGACACTTCTCCTTCACCACTATCACCGTTAAACCGTCGAGCCGCGCGGTAGGTCGCATCAAAATAGCAACCGACGGCGAGACCAAATGGATGCGTACACCGATTGAATTTACGGTCGCGCCAAAGCCGCTGTTGCTGCTGAAGCCGATGGACGCAAAGCCGGAGGAAGCGTAATGGCCACATTGCTGCAGGTTTCCGATGCGCACTTCGGCACCGAGCAGCCGCCGGTCGTGAATGCGTTGCTGCAGCTGGCCAACGCCGAGCGTCCGGACCTGGTAGTAATGTCGGGCGACATCACGCAGCGCGCGCGTCGCCATCAGTTCGCCGCCGCTCGTAACTTCGCGGACAAGCTAAAGCCCGCCGCCCTCCTGACAATTCCCGGTAACCATGACATCCCACTGTTCAACGTCGCATTGCGTGCATTCGCTCCCTATGCAAACTACTCGCGCGCATTCGGGGAGAACCTCGAGCCGGAATTCGAATCGCAGCACCTGCTCGTCATTGGCGTCAACACGACGCGCCCGCGCCGGCACAAGGATGGCGAGCTGTCGGCACAACAAATTGACCGTGTAACTCAGCGACTGCAGCGTGCAGCGCCGTCGCAATTACGCATCATCGTCGTGCATCAACCGGTGCTCGCCATTCGCAAAAAAGATGAGGACAACCTGCTCGATGGCCATCGGCAAGCAGTTCCGGCATGGGCCGCCGCCGGGGGCGACATCATCATGGGCGGACACATTCATTTGCCGTATGTCCGATCGCTGCACACTACATTCGGTGACTTGCCGCGCGACATCTGGACGGTGCAGGCCGGTACCGCCGTTTCGTCACGCGTTCGCGAAGGCATCACCAACTCGGTGAACTTGATTCGTTGCAATGGAGACCAAGCGCCGCGCCGCTGTGAGGTGGAGCGCTGGGATTACGTTCCTACGCTGACGCGCTTCGAGCGGCACTCAAGCGAGCAGCTGACGTTTAGCGACGCAGCGAGCTAGTCGCCGCCGGGCCCCGTCGCCATACGCTTGCCAGCCAGGGCTGCTGCTCGCGCGGCAACCCCGCTGGACGAAAATAATGCTCGAGCTCAGTGAAGCCGGCGTCTGTCATCCAGCTGCGCCACGCAGCGAGGTCGTGATAAGCCCCGTACCGCTCGCCCCTCCATCCTTCTTCATTTTTTCCACGTGGATTCGAACTGAACAGCACGCCGCCCGGTTTCAGTGTCTGATGAAGTTGCCGCAATACGCGCAGCAGGTGTAACGATGGAACGTGAAAGAGCGACGCGTTCGCGAAGACCCCGTCGAACTTGCTATGCGGTAGGTCGAGTTTCAGAAAATCCTGCAGCCATACTTCGCATCCGGTATCCGCACGCGCCATCTCAGCAAAGCGTACGGCACCCTCGAGTCCGATCGGAATATGACCGCGCGCAAGAAACGCCTTCAGGTCGCGGCCAGGACCGCAGCCGAAGTCAAGAATGGTGAATGGCGGTTCGGCCTCAATGTGTCGCAACAAGGCATCGATGTTCTGACTGACGTCATGATCACGTGTGCCTTCGCGAAAGGCGGTGGCGCTTTGGTTGTAATGCGCCAGCGTTCTCTCGGTGATGCCTTCCGAATCGGCTCGCTTCACAGGAAATTGCTCTCAATCACAGGCTTAAGCCTAAGCCAGCTCGCGCATTAGTGGCACTTGGGGGCTGCCGAGGTCACCCGCAGTACCATTCGCCCCTGCATGGATCAGCACATTAATCTCGTGCCTGAACAGTCGCCAGTCACATTTCTTTTCACCGATATCGAGGGCAGCACGCGCCTCTGGGAGCAAGAGCCGGAGCGGATGCCGCTGGTGATGGCGCGCCACGACGCGATTTCGAAGAGCGCGGTCGAACGCAATCGGGGCACGATCGTGAAGATGACGGG
>DATEOP010000256.1:0-7894 GCA_035274065.1 Burkholderiaceae bacterium | reverse complement strand
CAGGATCTCGCGCGCGACGATGGCTGGTACAAACCCTTGCATGAAGTGGCCGAGCTTGTCGTACGGATTACGCGACAGATCTAACGCTTGCTGCACCCAGCCGCCAAGCGGTACGCGCGCGTACGTGTAGGCGCCGCCAAGAATCAGCACAAGTGCATGCATAAAAATCAACGCGTACAGCAGCGTCGTCAGCGGAAAGTTGCGACGAGTCGCGATCAGGAGCGGAAGCGCGATGATCACTGGCGCGACTTCCATCGTCCACGTCGCGCGGTCGTACGGATGCCAGCCCGAGATGGCGAGTGCAATCAGCGTTGCGAAGAGCAACAGTGGCAGCAGACGCGCGCGATCGGATGGCTGCACTCAGAGCTCCGGTTCGTCGGCTTACAGCGCTAAGTAATCGATCGGTTGGTGGCGGTCCAACGTGCGCGCCACCGGCGGCATCGGATACTTCAACCCGCTGGCGCAGTTGAACAGGATCGCACGATCGCTTTTGCGGATGCGCCCTTGTGCCAAAGCGTGGCGGTAGGCAACGAGAGTCGCGGCGCCCTCAGGGCACAGATGAATGCCGTCGGCGGCGGCAAGCTCGGCACGCGCCGGCTCCACCTCGTCATCATCAATGGCTATTGCAAAGCCGCGGCTCTGCCGCAGCACTCGCAGGATCAATTGGTCGCCGAGCGTCGATGGCACTCGCACTCCGGGAATATTTGTCGACGCGTTTTCCCACGGCTGCGCAAACTCCGCGCCTTGGTCGAACGCGCGCACGATCGGTGCGCAGTTGCGCGCCTGCACCGCCACCATCTTCGGACGCTTGTTGCCGATCCAGCCGATGGCCTGCAGCTCGTCGAACGCCTTCCACATGCCGATCAGACCTGTGCCACCTCCAGTCGGATAGAAGATGACGTCGGGCAATTCCCACTCGAACTGCTCGGCCAATTCGAGCCCCATCGTTTTCTTGCCTTCGACCCGATACGGCTCTTTCAAGGTCGAGACATCGAACCAACCCATTTTCGCGTTACCGCCTTTGATGATTGGGCCGAGCTCGGTGATGATTCCATTCACACGCCAGACGTGGTTGGTGAACAAACCGGTTTCAGCCACCGTGATTTCGGGCGCGTCGTCCGGGCAGAACACGAACGACTCGATGCCGGCGCGCGCGCAGTAGGCTGCTAGTGCAGCGCCGGCATTGCCAGCGGTCGGTATCACGATCCGATGAACGCCGAATTCCTTTGCCATCGACACGGCCACCGAAATCCCGCGCGACTTGAACGAGCCTGTCGGCAGCCGGCCTTCATCCTTGACCCATATTTCTCCTCCGCCGAGGCGCGTCGACATGCGGGGAGCGCTGATGACCGGCGTCATCGTCTCGCCCAGCGACACGATGTTTCCGGCATGGCGCACCGGCAGGAATTCGCGGTAGCGCCACATGCACGGCGCTCGCTCCTTCAAACAGTCTTTGGTGATCGAGCGTGCCAACGCGGCCAGGTCATAGCGGACCAGCAGCGGCCGTCCCGCGGGCGACAAACCGGCTATCGTGTCGGCGGGTAGCTGTTCGCCGGTCAGGCTACATTCAAGGTAACTGACAAATGTCCGATCTTCGGCTGACATGGATCTGCCCTGTTGCGTCATAGGTAGCATTCGCACTTTACGCACTGCCATCCAATGCCGACATGACTCAAAACGACGCATCGCCCGACTTTCGGGATAACTTGATCCGATACGGCGGCGATGTCTACCCGGATATCGTCGAGAAAGCGCAGGGCTGTTATGTCTGGGATGCCTCAGGCAACCGGATCCTGGACTTCACCTCGGGCCAGATGTGCGCCACCGTCGGCCACAGCCATCCGAACGTTGTGGCCGCGATCAAGAAAAGCTGCGACCAAGCGCTGCACCTATTTTCCGGAATGATTCCACGCAGCGTCGTTCAGCTGGCCGCGAAGCTGGCCGCAATCGTCCCGCGCCCGCTGCGTAAATCACTGCTGCTCAATACCGGCAGCGAAAGCAACGATGCCGCGATCAAGATGGCCAAGCTCTACACCGGGGGATTCGAAGTGATCGGCCTTGGTGGCTCGTGGCACGGCGTCACCGGCAATGCCGGCTCAGTGTCATTCGCCAGCGACCGCAAAGGCTACGGCCCCGGTATGCCAGGAACCTTCGTGATTCCCGAGCCGAACGCGTATCGCTGCCCGGTCAAACACTGCCGCGACAAGTGCGACCGTACCTGCATGAAGGTCGGCTTTGAAATGTTCGACATGCAGTCGGCCGGCGCGCCGGCGGCCGTCATCGCGGAACCGGTGATCAGCGCCGGCGGCGTCATCGTTCCGCCTGGCGGTTACTTCGACGCACTGCAGCTAGAAGCGAAAAAGCGCGGCATGCTGCTGATCTTCGACGAAGCGCAAACCGCGTTCGGCCGTCTGGGGCATTGGTTTGCCGCCTCGCATCTGGGCGTGACGCCCGACATCATGACTGTATCGAAAACGCTTGGCGGCGGCATGCCGCTAGCGGGCGTGATCACCAATGATGAGATCGAAGACGTATGCCACCGGCGCGGCTTCGCGTTCTACACGTCGCATGTTTCGGACCCGCTGCCGGCGAGCATCGGCCTGGCGGTGCTCGAGACGATCGAGCAGGAGAACCTGCTGCAACGCGCGCGCGACATGGGCGATTATCTTGCGGCTGGGCTGCGTGAATTGCAGAGCCGCCATGCCGAGATCGGCGACGTGCGCGGCATGGGACTCTTGCGCGGTGTCGAGCTCGTCAAAGACCGCGAGACGCGCGAGCCACATCATCAACTCGGTGCCTTGACTACACAGCGTTGCCTGGAGCTCGGCCTCAGCATGAACATCCGGCGCCGGCCCGAGCGCGGCTCGGTGTGGCGTATCGCGCCGCCGCTGACGGTGACAACCGCCGACATCGATATCGCGATGACCATTTTCGACCAGGCATTGGTGGAATCCCGGGACGCACTGGCCGGTCGATCGAGTCCATCGCCGCGTAAGATCGCCGGTGAAGCGTTGCGGACCAACGCTCTTCGGACATCGGTTCCATAATCAAACAAAGGAGACAAGCAACATGCTCAAGAGATTTTTTTCGCTCGTGGCGGCCGGCGTGGTGCTCGGCATGCTGGGGAACACTGCGGCCCAGGCGGACGCTTTGAGCGATATCAAGAAGAAAGGCGTGCTAGTGGTCGGCAGCAAGGCGGATTACCGACCGTTCGGGTACCTCGATCCACAGGGCAAGATTGTCGGCTTCGAGGCCGACCTGGCTGCGGATGTGGCGAAGCGGCTTGGAGTCAAGCTCGAACTGGTGCCGGTGGTTTCATCGAACCGCATGCAGTTTCTGCAGCAGGGCAGGATCGATCTGCTGATCGCCACGATGAGCGACACGCCCGAGCGGCGCAAGGTCGTCGAATTCATCGACCCCAATTACTACGGATCGGGCACCAATATTCTGGCGGCGAAGTCCGCCGGTTTTAAAGACTGGGGTCAGCTGAAGGGCAAGAAGGTGTGTCTGATTCAGGGCGCGTTCTATAACAAGGAACTGCAGGAAAAGTATGGCGTGGAAGGCGTGGCGTTCCCGGGCACCGCGGAAGCCTATGCAGCGCTCAGAAACGGCAACTGCGTCGCCTTTGCGTACGACGACACGGCAATCATCGGTGAGATGCTCAAGCCCGAATGGGCTTCCTACGAAATGCCGCTCGATCAGATCCTGTTCGTGCCCTGGGGCATCGCGGTGAAGTCGGGCGAAAAAGAATTTGCCAGCTTCATGGCGAAGACGATCACCGATTGGCACAAGACCGGCTTCATCCAGCAGCTCGAGAAAAAGTGGGGCATCAAACCCACCAAGTGGGCGCAGGACATGACTGCCAAGAGCAAATAGCAAACGGGAGAGAGGCGCCATTGCAGCCGGTCTGGGATTGGTTCCGGGAGCTGAATACCGCGACCGGAATCAATCTCACGATTTTTTACAACGCTTTCGATCGGAGCCGGTTTTTCGACGGCTTTCTGATGACCGTGAAGCTCGCGGTCACCTGCATCGTGCTGAGCGTCATAATCGGCGTTGTCGGCTCGTGGCTGCAGGGGTCGAGGCTGCGCATCACCCGCAAGATCGTCTACTGGTACATCCAGTTTTTTCGCAACACGCCGCCGCTGGTCCAGCTTTATTTTTTCTTCTTCGGTGTGGGCGCGCTGATGAACAGCGCGCGTGCGTCTGGGATCGAGCTGCCGACGATCACGAACGTGACGTGGACTATCGTGGCGCTGTCGTTCTTCGCCGGCGCCTTTAACGTCGAAATCTTTCGCGCCGGCGTGGAAGCGGTCCCAAAGACGACGGTCGAGGCGGCCGAATCGCTCGGGTTCAGCCGGCTGCGAGCGTATGCATTCATCGTGTTGCCGCTCGCGTTTCGCATCAGCCTGCCGGCGTTGAACAACAATCTGGTAAATCTGATCAAGACCACCACGCTGGCGTATGCGATCGCGGTGCCGGAGATGCTCTATGTGTCAAGCCAGATCTGGTCTGACGAGCTCAACGTGCGGGTGATGATGAATGTGCTGTTGATCTGCTACTTCCTGCTGGTCGGGATTCTGGTTTACGTCATGCATCGCTGGGAACGTGTGCTGAAAGTGCCGGGGTTCGGCGCATGAAAGGCGCGCCGTGGCTTGCGCCACTGCCGCATTCCACCGATTTACCGGTGTTGCTGCCTGCCGCCGCGCGTCTGGCGCGCACCGCGCGCGTGGAGCGCATCGCAGGATCACCCTTGCTGCGCCTGTGCGGTGCGCACGGCGTGGCGTTGCTGACGCTGTTTCTGATTGGCTGCACGGTCGCTCAAACGCAGACAGAGCCTGGCAATCCGTCGATCTTGGCAACGATCTGGAAGTGGACTCCACTGCTGCTGCAAGGCTTCGTTTTCAATCTCGCGATCAGCGCCATTGCGATGGGTGGCGGAACTATCGCTGGATTGTTTCTCGGCTTTGCCCAGATTTCGCGGCTCGCGCCGGTGCGAAAAGTCGCGTGGTTCACGACCCATTTCTTTCGCAATGCACCCTGGCTGGTGCTGCTCTTCTACTGCATGTTTCTGCTGCCCTTTCAAGTGACGATATTCGGCGTCACGATCCCGCTGCCGGACTGGATCAAGGCGACCTTCGGACTCGCGCTGCCGGTAATGGCCAACGTGTCGGAGATTCTGCGCGGCGCGATGCAGTCGATTCCGACGACACAGTGGGAAGCGGCGTCGTCGCTGGCTTTCACCCGGCGCCAGACGATCTGGATGATCATCTTTCCCCAATGCATCAAGCGCATGCTGCCGCCGTGGATGAATCTGTACTCGATTCTGACCATGGGCACCGTGCTGGTATCAATCGTCGGCGTCAATGAGATGATGACGTTGACGAGCAGGGCGCTGAGCGCCGAGAACCGGCCAGGGCTGCTGCTGGCGTTCTACAGCTACGTGCTGTTCTGGTTCTTTTTGTACTGCTACCCGATCGCGCGCTGGACTGTGCGGCTGGAAGCGAAGTACGCGGTCAACATTTGAGCGGACTCATGCCGAGCGCTAGCGACGCACCGATCGTCAGCCTGCACGACGTGCACCAATCATTCGGTGAAGTCGAGGTGCTGAAAGGCGTGTCCATGGCGGTTCCCAAAGGGGGCGTGGTCTGCATCATCGGACCGTCCGGGTCGGGCAAATCGACGCTGCTTCGTTGCATTAACGGACTGGTGCCGATCAACAAGGGCAGCATTCGGGTCGCGAGCTTCGAGGTCGACAAGCTGAAGACCGACCAGGAAAGAATCGCGCTGCGCAAGGAAGTATCGATGGTATTTCAGCAGTACAACCTGTTTCCGCACAAGACCGCGCTCGACAACGTGATGATGGCGCCGATCCACGTGCTGAAGGAAGACAAAGCCGAAGTGCGCGAGCGCGCAGTTGCGCTGATGAAGAAGGTCGGGCTTGCCGACAAGGAGAAAAGCTATCCGGGCGAGCTGTCGGGCGGACAGCAGCAGCGCGTCGCCATCGCGCGCTCGCTCGCGATGCGGCCTGAGGTGATGCTGTTCGACGAAGTGACTGCGGCGCTCGATCCGGAGACGGTCAAGGAAGTGCTGAATACGATCCGCGAGCTGGCACAGGAAGGCATGACCTGCATACTAGTGACGCACGAGATGCGCTTCGCGCGCGAGCTCGCAGACGATGTCTACTTCACCGACGGTGGCGTGGTCGTCGAATCGGCGCCGCCGGCGCAACTGTTCGACCATCCGCAGAAGGACAGGACGCGCGCGTTTTTATCGCAGATCCTGTAGCGGCGGCGGCCAGCGTAATGAATCAATCGACGCAGCAGATAAGCAGTCGCCAATACCAAACCGCGCTGCAGTGACAGCGGCCGCAATGAAGAACAATCCGCCGCTGTGAAGTATTCGATTTTTTCGCTCGCCCGCAATGCCCTCAGCCATCACGAAAACTGGCCGCTCGCGTGGCGCAGTCCGCCGCCGAAGAAGCAGTACGACGCTGTAATTATCGGCGGCGGTGGCCATGGCCTCGCCACTGCGTACTACCTCGCGAAAGAGCACGGCATGCGCAACATCGCCGTGGTCGAAAAGGGCTGGCTCGGCGGCGGCAACACCGGACGCAACACGACGATCGTGCGCTCGAACTATCACCTGGATCCGAATGCACACTTCTACGAATATTCGCTGAAGCTGTGGGAGCGGTTGTCGCAGACGTTGAACTTCAACGTGATGTACAGCGCGCGCGGCGTGCTGAACCTGGTGCACTCGCCTGCCGACATGGACGCGGCGATGCGTCGCGGCAACGCGATGCGCCTGAACGGCATCGATGCCGAGTTCTTGTCGCGCGACCAGATTGCGAAGTGGATTCCGAATCTGGAGTGTTCTGAGCGTGCGCGGTTTCCGATCGTCGGTGGTCTCCTGCAGCCTCGTGGCGGTACCGTGCGGCACGACGCGGTCGCCTGGGGCTACGCGCGCGCAGTAAGCGCTCTCGGTGTCGACATCATTCAGCAATGCGAGGTGACAGGAATTCGAGTCGACGGTGGCGCCGTGACCGGAGTCGAAACGACACGCGGCTTTATCGAGACACCGAAAATCGGAATAGCGGTTGCCGGGCATTCAAGCCATGTTGCCGCGATGGCGGGTATCAAGCTGCCGATCGAGTCGCATGTGCTGCAGGCGATGGTGTCGGAGCCGGTCAAGCCGGTGCTCGATACCGTCGTGACGTCCGGTGCAGTGCACTTTTATATCAGCCAGTCAGACAAGGGAGAGCTGGTGATGGGCGGCGATCTCGACTTCTACAACTCCTATGCGCAACGCGGCAACCTGCCGATCGTTGAACACGTCGTTGCTGCATGCCTCGCGTTGTTCCCAAGCTTTGGACGTTTGAAGCTGCTGCGTACCTGGGGCGGCATCATGGACATGACGATGGACGGCAGCCCGATCATCGGCAAATTGCCCCTGCAGGGTTTGTATATGACCGGCGGCTGGTGCTACGGCGGCTTCAAGGCGACGCCCGCATCGGGCTGGACGCATGCTTACACGATCGCTCGCGACCGGCCGCATGATTTAAACGCCGCCTTTACGCTGCAGCGTTTTGCCGAAGGCAATGTGATCGACGAGAAGGGTGCGGGACCGTACGCATGGGCGCATTGAAACGCGGTCACCTGCCATGCTGCTGATTTCGTGTCCTTGGTGCGGCCCACGCAATCAAATTGAGTTCACGTACGGCGGCGATGAGACGATCAAGCGCCCCGCGTTGGATGCACCGGAATCCGCGTGGGTCCAGTACGTGTACCTGCGCGACAACCCTTGTGGTGCGCATGATGAGTTGTGGCTTCACAGCGCCGGCTGCCGCAGCTGGTTCAAGGTTCGGCGCGATACTCGCACTCACGACATTCTT
>DATEOP010000255.1:0-5091 GCA_035274065.1 Burkholderiaceae bacterium | reverse complement strand
TCCAAGCGCGACGCGCCCCGATGGACGCTCGTCGACATCAAGGCGAAGCAGAAAACACGGCTCGTGTCCCTTGCGGAGCTACGCGCACAGCCGGCGCTGGCTGACATGATTGTTCTGAGACGTGCTAACCGGCTGTCTATCACGCCGGTAACAGCCAGCGAATGGCGCTATATCACGACGCGACTGCTCGAGGCCTCTACAGCATGATCAGTGCACGCGACGGGGGTTGGGCGCGCTTCCCGGCGATCAGTTGGCCGGACGCCCCGGACACGCGATAATCAGCTCAGAACAGCGCAAAGCGGATAGCAATGACCACAGAACAGATGATCGGCGCCATCGGTGATCCCATGGTGAGAGAGCTGGCAGCGCGCGGCCAGACTCGCACGTTCCCGAAGAACGCAGTCATCATCAACGAAGGCGACCGCGGCGATTCGCTGTTCGTGATCCTGTCAGGCAAGGTCAAGGTGTATGTCTCTGACGACGATGGACGGGAGATGATTCTCGACACCTACGGCGCGGGAGACTACGTCGGCGAAATGGCGCTCGACGGCCGGCCGCGCTCGGCGTCAGTGATGACATTGGAGCCAACAACCTGTGCAGTAGTGATGCGCGACGAGCTGCGCGCGGCGATCGCGCAGAACCCGGACGTCGCGATGACGCTGATCAGCACTTTGATCGACCGCGCCAGGATCGCCACTGACAACGTCAAAAACCTCGCTTTGATGGACGTCTATGGACGCGTGGCGCGGTTGCTGTTGTCACTCGCGAAGGAAGAAGGCGGCAAGCTTGTAGTGCCGGAGAAAATGACTCAGCAGGACATCGCCGACCGAGTTGGCGCGTCACGCGACATGATCAGCCGAATTTTCAAGGATCTGACGATCGGCGGCTATGTGACCATCGAAAATCGGCAGATCACGATCAACAGAAAGCCGCCGTCGCGCTGGTAGCGCGCGTGCCACGCAGCATGTGAATATTCGGTACCGGCGCTACCGAACCGTCGGCTGCGCCGGCTCCGCTCACGCTCTAACGTTCGCTCATTCCTGCAATGCGGGGGCAACCAGGAGCGGACATGTCGAACATGATCACTGTTGTTCTGACTGGAGCGGCACGATGATCCCGGCCGGCTTATTGACCTCCGGCTCGACCAATACCGACGAAATCATCGTCGTTCCACACGACGCGTCGTGGCCGGCCCGTTTCCGCATCGAGTCGCAGCTGCTTCACGTCGCACTCAGCGAGCTGAAGCCGTCAATCGAGCACATCGGCAGCACGGCCGTGCCCGGACTTGCTGCCAAGCCGATCATCGACATGCTGGTCGGTGTCGAATCTCTCGCAGCTTTCGAAACCCAGTCGAAGCGATTGGCTGTTTTCGGTTACCAATACATCCCCGAGTACGAGCGCGTGCTGCCCGACCGCAGATTCTTCAAGCGCGTCGTCAATGGTGTCCGAACGCACCACGTGCACGTAGTCGAAAAAAACGGCGTGTACTGGAAGCGTTATATGAAGTTCCGCAATAGCTTGCGCGACGACACGTGGCTTGCGGCGCGCTACGCCGAGGTCAAGCGGCGGCTGGCTGCGCGCTACTCGTTCGATCGCGATGCCTACACCAACGGCAAGACCGGATTTATCGAAGCAGTACTCGCGATGCCGCCGCGAGGTGGCAAAAGCGTTCCGATGGCGCGGCCGCCTTTTGCATTTAGTTCGCCGCCGCTCGTTCCGTTAGCGCGCTGAGCGAATCCTTGTAGCGTTCGCGGAGCAGATTTTTCTGAACTTTCCCCATTGCGTTGCGCGGCAAATCGTCCACAACGAAAATGCGCTTGGGTACTTTGTAATTTGCGATGCGACCCTTTAACACACTGATAATCGTTTTCGCAGTGAGGTCGGCATCGGGCTTGCAGACGACAGCCGCGATCACCGCCTCGCCAAAGTCTGCATGCGGGACGCCGACCACCGCCGATTCGACGACATTATCAATCTCGTCGATATAGCCCTCGATTTCTTTCGGGTACACGTTATAGCCACCCGAAATGATCAGGTCCTTTGAGCGACCGACCAGCGTCAGATAATTGTCCGGTAAATCCTGGCCGCCAAAGTGTCCGACGTCACCGGTACGGAACCAGCCATCCGCCGTGAACTCCTCCTTCGTCTTATCCGGCATTCGCCAGTAACCGCTGAATACGTTCGGTCCCCGGACTTGGACCGCACCTATCTCGGCGACCTTGCAGGGCGCGCCATCGTCGCCGACTACGCGCACGCCAATGCCAGGTAGCGGCATTCCGACCGTTCCGGCGATGCGCAGTCCATCGGTTTCGAAGTACGGATTCGAAACCAGCATCACGGTTTCAGACATACCGTAGCGCTCAACGATGCGATGGCCGGTGCGCTGCTCAAATTGCTGGTGCGTTTCCGCCAGCAGTGGTGCCGAGCCCGCGACAAAGAGTCGCATCGAGCGGCACTGTTCGCGGCCGAAGGTTGGCTCGCTCAACAATCGTGTGTAGAACGTGGGTACGCCCATCAACACGGTCGCGCGCGGCAGGCGTTCGAGCACGCGGTCGACATCGAACCGCGGAAGCATCAGCATCTTGGCGCCGCTAAACAGCGCCGCGTGTGACGCAACAAATAATCCGTGCACGTGAAACAGCGGCAGTGCATGCAGCAGCACGTCGTGCGTGCCCGAATCACGCGCAGCCTGAAATC
Source organism: Burkholderiaceae bacterium (assembly GCA_035274065.1). Taxonomy (GTDB): domain Bacteria; phylum Pseudomonadota; class Gammaproteobacteria; order Burkholderiales; family Burkholderiaceae_F; genus JACCZX01. Next base: position 2,394 of record DATEOP010000255.1, on the reverse strand, counting down.
CCCAGAATTGGTCGAGCGTTGTGGCGTTCGAGGACAGATTGCGATGCGACAGCATCGCCCCCTTGCTTCGACCCGTCGTACCCGACGTGTACAAAATCGCAGCAAGTTCGTCAGCTGCGCGATGCACAGTTTCATGGTCCGCCGGATACCGGGCGGCAGCACCGAGCAATGTGCCATCGCGTTGTTCTCCCAGCGTCATCACGTGGCGGCAATGCGCCGCCCGTGCAATCGGCTCGATTTCCGCGACTCGTGCCGGCGTGCAGACGACCACCGCCGGTTCGGCGTCCCGCAGAAAGTAGTCGATTTCTGCGCGCTGATATGCGGTGTTCAGCGGCACATACACCAACCCGGCTCGCAGCGTCGCCAGATACAACATCAAGCATTCGGGCGATTTGTCGACCTGCACGGCGACGCGATCGCCGCGTCTCAGTTTCAGCGACCCGAGCCAGTTTGCAATGCAGCCGGTCGCGAGATGAATATCGCGCCAGGTGTAGGTCACGCCCTCAAGTGTTTCGATACAGCAGCTGTCGAAGTCGGTCGGATAGCGGTCCTCAATTGCCGCGTACAGGTTTTCATTCAAGCGCATCTACCCGCCTTATCGGCCCAGAAAGTTGGGCGGCCGCTTTGCCAGAAATGCGCGCACTCCTTCGTGATAGTCGTGCGAATCGAGAAATGCAAAGCTCTGGTCGAGCTCCTGCTGCGTGTAATCGAGCCCGCGCGACTGAAAGCGGCGAATGTTGGCCTTGTTCTGTCGCGCGGCCAGCGGAGAGCCCGCCGCAATATGCGTAATGCAAAGCTGCAGTTCGGCTTCGAACAATGTTGCGGGAACGACGCGCGTGACAAGGCGACGTGCCTCCGCTTCATCGGCCGACAAAATACGGCTTTCGAGCAGCATTTCTGCGGCGACCGCCGGACCGACCAGACGCAACAGCGGTACCAGTTCGGGCAGTGCCAATGGAAATCCAAGACGTCCGATCGGCACACCGAAACGAGCCGTATCGGCGGCAAGACGAATATCGCACAGCGAGGCAATCTCGAGTCCACCGCCGACGCATACGCCCTCGATACCAGCTATCAGAGGCACTGGACAACGATCGACGGCAGCTAGCGCGTTCCCGATCGTTTCCAGGTGATACTGGCGGCCGCTCGACGGGTCGTGGCGCACACGCTCGAACTCCTCGATATCCGCGCCCGCCGCAAAGTTACCGCCTGCACCGCGAATTACAACGACGCGCAACAGCTCCGCGTCGCCGATTTCTTCGAAAATGCGTGCCAGACCGTGCCACATCGCCACGCTGACAGCGTTGAGCTTGCCCGGGGAGTCCAGCGTTACAAAGGCAACACCCCCTTCAATCGAAACGTCGACTTTGCCCGCCATCGTGCCGTCAATCGAGCTTTGCGCCGGACGCTTGCGTTACCTGTCCCCAGCGTTGGATCTCGCTCGCTACAAACGTTGCGAACGCATGATGGACAGCACCGATGAAAAACCTATAGCCGTCGGGCGGCTGCTTGGCTGCAATCGATGCGCCGACAATACCTCCCGCTCCTCCGCGATTGTCGATAATCACCGGTCTGCCGAGTTGTTTCGCCAGCTGCAGCACTGACAACGGACGCGCGAACGCATCAGTGCCTCCACCGGGAGGGAACGGCACCACCAGCGTGATCGTTTTGTTCGGCCACGCCTGAGCGTGGGCTGGGCCCGCTGCTGCAGCGAGCAACGCGGCGATGATGCAAAAAATGACTCTCATGCTGTGTCTTACTCTCTCTAAATTGTTTGTGTCGAGTACGAACCTTATCCGCGCAAGGGTCGTGCCGCACGTCACACAGGACTTATACCAATCGGGCAACTGCTGCCGCGTGCACAACGTCGCCTTCAAGAAACTGTTGGTGGTATTCCTCAACTTTGTCAAGATCGTACAGATAGTTCACCATCATTCCGAACGACTGACGGACGCCGTTTTTAGACAGGTCTCCGGCCCAGTTGATACGCTGTAGACGCGCTCCGTTACCGAGGTGAAACTTCGCGACCGGATCGCCTCGGGCAGTTGGTGAGACCAGCAGCAGATAGATCGCAGCAAGCCGAAGCAGTGCGTCGCGATCCTCGCTCGATAGTGCGAGAGGATTAGCCTGCCTGTCGATTTGATTAACCCTGTCGAGCGGTGCCTGCAGCTTTGTCCGCACGGGCTTTAGTTCGGCGGCAGATCCATTTACTTCGTCCAGCCAGCGCACGAAGCCCGGTATCGGTGACAACGTGCAATACGCGCGAATCGAAGGAAACTCGGCTTGCAGTCGCTCCGCAACTCGTTTGATCAGGAAGTTGCCCAGTGAAACGCCCCGCAGCCCTGGTTGACAATTGCTGATCGAATAAAACGCCGCTACCTTGTACCACCTCGG
>DATEOP010000254.1:0-2685 GCA_035274065.1 Burkholderiaceae bacterium | reverse complement strand
ACGAGGACTGGGCCAGCCGGTAGATACGTGCCCTCGCAATCCTTGCCGCACACGCGAAGGAAGTCATTGTTGGCCACGCCGTGGGTTTGATAAATCTTGCCCGCGTAGCCGCGCTCCTTCAGTGTTTTCTGCGGCAACGCGGCCGGTGTTCCAGACCCCGCTATCAAAATCGCGTCAGGCTTGGCACTGACAAGCTTCAGTATCTGGCCGGTCACCGATGTGTCGGCACGCTGGTAGCGCTCGTTACCAACGACCTTCAGGCCTCGCGTCTCTGCGATCTTTGAAAACTCGTTCCACCAGCCTTCTCCGTAGGCGTCGGCAAAGCCGATGTAGCCCACGGTCTTGATTCCTTGTTTCAACATGTGACCAACGATGACCAGTGCCATTTGCTGATCGTTCTGCGGTGTCTTGAAAACCCAGCGGCGCTTGGCATCGACCGGATCGACGATCCGGCTGGACGCTGCCATCGAGATCATCGGCGTTTCACCTTCGGCGGCAACGTCGATCATCGCGAGCGAGTTTGGCGTCACGGTAGAACCCACCAATACGTCGACCTTGTCTTCGCTGATCAATTTGCGCGCGTTGCGTACCGCTGTCGTCGTGTCGGACGCGTCATCGAGCACGATGTAGTTGATCTTCTTTCCGCCAATGGTTTGCGGCAGCAACGGGAACGTGTTGCGCTCCGGAATTCCCAGCGATGCCGCTGGACCTGTTGCGGAAAGCGTCACGCCAACCTTGATGTCCTGGGCGGCGGCGATGCCGACGCCGAGCGTGGCAGCCAGCGCCGTGACGAATCTGATGAATTTCATTTGTCTCCTCTTTGAGCTTTTGGCGAATATGAACACGGACCGAAGCAAACGCATCTAAACAAATTCAAACCCTTTCAACAAGCAGGGCGATACCCTGCCCCACTCCTATACACATCGTCGCCACGGCATAGCGCCCACCCACTGCCTTGAGCTGCCGTGCCGCCGTGAGGACTAGACGAGCGCCCGAAGCGCCCAGCGGATGCCCGATCGCAATTGCGCCACCGTTCGGATTCACATGCGCTGCATCGTCGGGCAAGGCCAGTTGTCGCGTAACAGCGAGTGCCTGCGCCGCAAACGCTTCATTCAGCTCGACGACATCAATATCCGAAATCTTCAGCGCGTGACGAGCGAGCAGCTTTTGCGTGGCGGGTGCCGGTCCAATCCCCATGATGCGAGGTGGCACGCCAGCAGTCGCGACCCCACGCAGCCGCGCCATCGGAGTCAATCCGTACTCCCCAACCGCCTGCTCGCCTGCGATAAGCAATGCAACAGCGCCGTCATTGATTCCCGACGCGTTGCCCGCGGTCACCGTTCCTTCGGGTTTAACCACGCCTTTTAGTTTCGCCAGCGAATCGAGCGTGGTCTCGCGCGGATGCTCGTCCTGATCGACGACTGTGTCGCCTTTCTTGCCAGCGACCGGCACCGGAATGATTTCACCGTTGAAAAAACCGTTTGCCCGCCCGGCCGAATACCGCTGCTGTGACCGCAGTGCGAAGGCATCCTGGTCGGTGCGTGCTACGCCAAAATCGGTTGCGACGTTTTCCGCCGTTTCCGGCATCGAGTCGATTCCGTACTGCGTCTTCATCTGTTTGTTGACGAAACGCCAACCAAGCGTGGTGTCGAACACACTGTTGCTACGCGAGAACGCCGAGTCGGCCTTTGGCATTACAAACGGCGCGCGCGACATGCCCTCGACGCCGCCGGCAATCATCATTTCGGCTTCGCCCGCCCGAATCGCGCGGGCGCAGATTCCCACAGCGTCCATGCTGGAGCCGCACAACCGGTTAATCGTTGCGGCCGGAACATCGGTCGGCAGACCGGCCAGCAACGCTGCCATCCGCGCCACGTTGCGATTGTCCTCACCGGCCTGATTCGCGCACCCGTAATACACATCGTCCAGCGCAGCCCAGTCGACGTTGGCGTTGCGCGCAAGCAGCGCTTTCAGCGGCAATGCGGCCAGGTCGTCGACCCGCACACCGGACAACGCCCCGCCATATCGACCGAAGGGTGTGCGCACGCCGTCGCACAAATAGACCTCGTTCATGCGGTCGCCCTTTGCGGAGAATTCGCTCGTGCAGACCGCGACGGCCGCAGGCCTGTGCGCGTGGGCGCACGCACACGCGCGATACCTCCGAGAAACAAGTCTGTGACGATCGGCGCCATGTCTGCGTATGTCAGCGGCCCACGATCTTTCAGCCACGTGAACGTCCAGTTGATCATTCCGAAAAGAATCATCGCCAGCGGCTTGATCAGCTCACTGCGATCGCTCTGCGGTGCGAGTTTCGAGACGACATCGGCAAAGCCCAGCACAACGTTGCGCTCCTTCGCGAGCACGCGCGCGCGATGTACGCGCTGCAGATACTTGACGTCCTGCACCAGCACACGATGACGCGCAGCCGAGTGTTGATATTCGGACATGAACAGCTCGATCAGACGCCGCAGATGCGCCGGGGCCGGCAATGACTCGGCACGCACCTGGTCGACGATTGATTGCAGCCGCTCGATATAGCTTTCCGCGATGTCGGCCAACAGATGTTCCTTGTCGCGATAGTAGTGATACATCAGCGCCTTCGACACGCCGCACGTTCGGGCAATGTCGGCAATCGTGGCCGCGGCGTAACCCTTGTCGGCAAACTCGCGCGCCGCTGCATCCCGG
>DATEOP010000253.1:0-5425 GCA_035274065.1 Burkholderiaceae bacterium | reverse complement strand
AGGTTAGGCGATCAATCAAGCGCGTCCGGAAAGCGATTCTGACGCATGCGGCTCGCCAAAACGAGTATCGAATCGAAGGGATTGCGGATAAGGAAACACGTTCTCCATGTGCCCCGCTTGAATACGCGACTTGCGCATATTCCAGAAATCGGGGTTCAGCAGATCAGCATGGTGTTTTGTAAATGCTGCTCGAATCCGATCGTCACCGAGCAAAAACGTGTCCCACTTTTCCGGGAACATGTCATGTTTGCCGACTGCGTACCACGCTTCGTTGGACATTTCATCTTCGTCGTTGCGCGCATGCGGGACCGCACGGAAGTCGCATGTGGTCATGTATTCGATTTCGTCGTAGTCATAGAACACAACTCGGTTAAGCCGCGTGACGCCGAAGTTCTTGTAAAGCATATCGCCCGGGAAAATATTGGCTGCGGCCAGCTCCTTGATCGCGTTGCCATACTCGCAAACGGCGTGCTCCAGCTCTGCATCGGTGGCGTGCGTCAGAAAAATATTGAGCGGAGTCAAGCGTCGCTCGATGTACACGTGACTGATCAGCACCGTTTTGTCGTCGACCTCAACGATGCTCGCGCAGTCGTTCAGCAGTTCACGCAGCAGCCCCGGCGAAAAACGTGAGCGCGGCAGCGCGACTTGCGAATACTCCCACGTGTCTGCCATGCGACCGACGCGGTCGTGCAGCTTGACGAGCTGATACTTCGCCATCACCTGCTGCCGGTCCGTGTCCTTCGGATGAGGAATCACGTCCTTGATCAGTTTGAACACATAGGGGTACGAGGGCAGCGTAAAGACGGCCATCACTAGCCCTCGGATGCCGGGGGCCGCGACGAATTGATCCTGCGAATGCTTCAGATGGTGCAGAAAGTCGCGGTAAAAAAGGGTCTTGCCCTGCTTTGCCAACCCCACGCTGGTGTAAAGCTCCGAGCTGGGTTTGCCCGGAAGAATAGAGCGCAAAAATTCGATGTAAGCCGCCGGTGCTTCCATATCGACCAGAAAATAAGCGTGCGTAAACGAGAACAGCACGCTCATCAGATCGGCTGTAAAAAGCACGGTGTCGATGTATAGCGTCCCGTTCGGGTTGCGCAGAATCGGCACTGCTATCGGCGTAATGCGAGTGCCGTTAACGACCCGGCCAACGATGTAAGCACCTTTGTTGCGAAAAAATAGATTCGACAGTATCTGCAATTGAAAATCAGGCTCTACATGCCACGGCCGCTTGAAGGCAGCTTGCTCGCGGTGTGCATCGATGACCGCGCGTACAACGCGTCGGATGTCGCGCTCGACGTCCTCCCATGGGCACGCCAATCCAAAATCGATAATGATCGTTCGCAGAACGCGCTTTAGCCCCTCGGTTGCCGGGTAATAGCTGCGATACGACGGCGGATCCGAATCCATGTATTCGGTTGCCACCCCCGGCCGCACAAAAATGAAGCGATTGTGAAAGTAATCGCGGTGCAGGATCTTGGTACACACCGAGTTAAAAAACGTCTCGGCACATTCGGGCTGGCGATGTTCCGCCAGCAGCGCAATAAAGTTTTGCTTGACTGCCTGCCATAGGGCGTCGTGCTCGGCGTCGGTCAGCGAATCGAGATCGAAATTACTCTCGATCGTGGCAGCCGCCTCGGTAACGCGCGAGTCGTAAAAGTCGATGCGCTCCCGAGCGCGCTCGCGAATCGCGTGCCAATTGCCATTCTCGAATAGTGCCTTCGCTTGCTGGGCGACATATCGGAAGCGCCGATAGTGATTATTAAAGCCGGCAAGAATCGCGCGCGCGATCGCCAGCGGCGACGGCATCGAGCGGTCGAAGCTGATCGCGTCGACCGAATCGTCGAATGCGTTCACATTCGCGGTACTAATCCGGACTGTGACGTGGCGTCAACGCCAACCAGACCGCAAGTAAACCAAAGGCGCTACCCAGAAACCAGCGCTGCAGCTGCAACCATATAGGTCGTTGCGCAAACCATGCCGCGAGAACCCCGGCGACCGTTACGAGTGCAATGTCCATCATAGCGGCTGTGCCAATCTGAATCGCGCCCAAAAGCAGGCTTTGCCCGAGAACGGGGCCGGCGGATGGATCGACAAACTGAGGAAATAGCGACAGATAAAAAACTGCCACCTTCGGATTGACCACCGCCGCGACGAATGCTTGCCGCAGCAGCACGCGGTCGCGCACTGGTTCGAGGGGTTGCGGTGTGAAGCTGAACCCGGCGCCTCGCACCGTTGTATACGCCAGCCACAGCAGATACGCCGCGCCGGCGAGCTTGATCGCATTGAACGTAAACGGCACTGCCAGCAATATGACGGTCAGCCCAAACGCAGCGAACGTTGCGTGCAATGACAATCCGGCTGCAACGCCGAACATCGAAAAGTAACCTGCGCGTCGGCCTTGTGCGAGCGTGCGCGAGATCAGGTAAAGCCAGACGGGTCCTGGCGTGGCTGCCAGCACCAGCGATGCCAGCGTAAACAGCGCAAGACGATCGGTCGTTAACCCCAACATTTATCTATTCCATTCGAAGTGTTGGTCGAGCACGGGTGGCCCCCAGTCAGTGCTTGGCCGCTCGCTAATCAACTTGAAACCGTGGCGCTCATAGAGATGGCGAGCCGCGTCGAGTCCGGCGAACGTGTGAAGGTGAATGGTCGCAAATCGTTGGCGGCAAAAATTCATTGCCGCAGACATCAGGCGTTGCCCTAGATCGCGCCCTTGCAAAGCATCCGCGACGATAAACCAGCGCAGTTGCGCCGTATTCGATCTGCCGACACCTCCATCGATAACGATTGATCCCTGCACATGGCCCGCATCAACCAGCAGCCACACACCATCACGGTCGGAAGCGTAACGGTTAAGGAACTCGCCGATGTCGGCAAGACGACCCGCTTCAAATAGCGAGCCGAAGCCGTGATGCCGAGCGTAGTAGCGCGTTTGCAGAGCGCAGCTAGCGGAAAGGCCACCCGGAATGTAGCCCGGAACGATGCGCGGGCCGCAGTCGATCGGATTCAATGCATGTTCGAATGGATACAGCAACTCGAACCTTTCGAGACACACCTCCGCGTCTTCGCTCATGTGCCGCCCGAGCGACTTGCACTCGCGACTGAAGTAGTTCCAGTGGCCTCGTTTCCAGTCGTCGAGTGTGCGGTCTCCTTCGCCTTCGTCCCATGCAAACGCGGCGTCGACCTCGCAAAATTTGCGACGTTCGACAGCAGTTGTCCGGATCACTGCGCGCGGTGTGCCGTCCTTTTCGGTCACGACGCTGTAGCCGTCGGGAACCGCCGCCGCGTGCGGGATTGCATCGGCTACAGCGCCAAGTCCGGCAGTCGCGCGCTTCGGCCCGTTAAGCACGAGCTCCGCGAGCGTGTGCGCGAGTTCGCGGCTGTCGCCAAAGTGCCACGCCTGATATGGCGTGTTTTCAGAGAGCTTCGCCGCACGACAATAGGCCGCCCAGAAATCGGCAACGCGTGCTCGATCGGTGGTGTTGTCGAGTGAAACTTTGTCGTCCATCGCTGATGACGCCGTCGACGATCACATCGTTTCGGCAAATGACTCTCGTCCGATCAACATGCGCCTGATTTCACCAGTGCCCGCGCCAATTTGGCTACGGCCGCTCGCTAGCGAGCTTCACGTTCACTTCGTTCACGTTAGCCTCGCCGAATCGGCGCTTACATTGTCTCTGCGAACAGCTCGCGGCCAATCAACATCCTTCGAATTTCGCTTGTCCCAGCGCCAATTTCGTATAACTTTGCATCGCGCCACAGTCGGCCTGTCGGATAATCGTTGACATAGCCGTTACCGCCGAGCGTCTGGATCGCTTCCCCCGCCATCCACGTCGCTTTCTCCGCCGAATAAAGGATCGCACCGGCCGCATCTTTGCGCAGGCTTCGCATCGATTCCGGAGTTGCGCGATCGCATGCTCGGCCGACTTCGTACACGTATGCGCGGCAGGCCATCATCGTCGTGTACATATCGGCGAGCTTTCCTTGCATCAGCTGAAACTCGCCAATCGACTGCCCGAATTGTTTGCGCTCGTGCACATAAGGCAGCACGGCATCCATGCACGCGCTCATGATGCCGAGCGGGCCCCCTGATAGCACCGCACGCTCGAAATCCAGACCCGACATCAATACCCGCGCGCCACCGCCTTCTTCTCCAAGCACGTTCTCGATCGGCACCTCGACGTTGTCGAACACCAGCTCGCCGGTGTGTGAGCCTCGCATACCGAGCTTGTCGAGTTTCTGCGCAACCGAAAACCCTTTCATGCCTTTTTCGACAATGAAAGTCGTCATGCCGCGTGCGCCCATTTGCGGGTCGGTTTTTCCGTAAACGACGAGCACATCGCAGTCGGGACCGTTGGTAATCCACATCTTCGTCCCGTTCAACACGAAGTGATCGCCTTTCGCGTCAGCGCGCAGACGCATGCTGACCACGTCAGAGCCCGCGTTAGGCTCGCTCATCGCGAGCGCGCCAATATGTTCGCCGCTAACCAGTTTCGGAAGATATTTTTTTCTTTGCTGCGGAGTGCCGTTGCGTCGGATCTGGTTGACGCATAAGTTCGAGTGCGCGCCGTATGACAGCCCCACCGAAGCGCTCGCGCGCGAAATCTCCTCCATCGCGACGACATGAGCCAGGTACCCGAGCTGTGCGCCGCCGTACTCTTCTTCGACGGTAATGCCGAGTACGCCGAGCTCGCCCATCTTGCGCCACAGATCCATCGGAAACTGATCGGTCCGGTCGACTTCGGTGGCGCGCGGTGCGATTTCTGCCTGCGCAAAGTCGCGCACGGCATCGCGCAGCGCGTCGATGTCGTCGCCGAGATGAAAGTCGAGTCCGGGCAATTCCATACGATCGCTCGTCGCTACTTACGGCGCGGCCAGGCCATCGGCCAAACGAACAGCGCCGCGAATCAATCGATACACGACCCATAACCAGACGATCAGCAAGCCGAAACCTCCCATAACGCCGGCTCCGATCAGCTCCCAGGGAATGTTGAAATATTGACCCGACCGGACCGCGGCCTCGATGTCGATTGCATTCGGAACCATGACGGTCAACATCGCGCCAATAATCACTATCCATGCAACGAGCCACCACCAGAAGGTGCTGATCAGCCAGCGGTAATGCGAGGCCAACAGCTCCGGCACATCGTGCCGCTTCACATAGGCAATCACCACACCGATCAGCGTTGGCCACAACATAAGAAGGCCCAGACCATACAAACCGTACGTCACACCGACCATCGTGAAAGCCTGCGATGAGGGAATCGCTTCCTTTACATTCGTCGTGTTCATGGGCGGCTACATCGCAGGTTGATCGCGCAGGTTGATCGAATACGGCGATGTTAACGCTCCGCGGTACGCTTGGCTGATGCTGGCTCGCACCGCCCACACTGTCCTCAAAGAGACGTTTGGCTACGACACCTTC
>DATEOP010000252.1:0-2733 GCA_035274065.1 Burkholderiaceae bacterium | reverse complement strand
TCCTGGCAGCAGTGGATGTGGGGTTCGGCAGGTTTGCTAATGGTGGCCAATGTCGTGCTGGTTGCATATGCGCGAAGCGCGTATTTGGCACTGGCAGTCACGTCTATTGTTGCGACGGTTGGAATTACGCGGCGCCGCGTGCGAATTGCCGCCATCGGGGTGCTTGTTACGTTGATGTGCGGTGCGATCTGGTTTTCCCCGCTAATTACACAGCGGATTGAGCTGGGACTACAGGAAATGCGGGAAACACACAGTTCTCCGGTGATAACTCCAATGGGGATTCGGCCCGTGATGTGGGAAATCACAGCCTCTATCGTGCGCGATTCCCCACTTATCGGACACGGTCTTGGCTCGTTTCCTGAGCAATATCGAACTGTTGTGACGCAGCGATATACCGGATGGAAGGCAACGCTGACTGCCGACCCTCACAATCAATATTTGATGCTGCTGGCGGAGACGGGCCTGCTTGGTCTAGCCGCGTTCGCGTGGTTCTTGTTTTCCGCCGCACGTCAGCATGTGCGCGGGCCGTTCGGAGTCGTCGGCATTGCGCTGCTGCTCGCCTGGTGCCTGACCAGCTTGTTCAGTTCCCACTTTCATACTTTCAATGAAGGACATCTGATCGCGATTCTTCTGGGCGTTTGTCTTGCACGCGAGTCGGCGCACCCAAGTCAGTCGCGCAGCGCCGAGTTGACCGCTGTTCGCACCGCCTGATAGTCGGGCCAGCCACTGCTTGAACCGATCAGCGTGGCCTTTGTGCTCCAGGGCCGGGTCTTTTCGGGGTCGGTAACGCCGAAGACGCTGATCAATCGCGCTCCGGCGGCTGCTGCCAGATGGCCGGCGCCGCTGTCGTTGGCGACGACCAGGCGCGCGCTCGCAAGGACTGCCGAGAAAGTGCCGACATCGGATTCGGGCAAGACCACGGCCCCTGGCAATGCCTGGCGCACGGCATTGGATTCATTCGGACCCGGCATCGCGAGGACTTGCACACCATCGGCAAGCAGCTCCTCGTTCAGCCGCGTGAACCCGTCCCATGCCTTCAGCTTGCCACGATGGAATCCTATAGCGACCGGGCAAAGTACGACGTAATGCGGGCCGACACCATGTGCTGCGAGCATCTGTTGAGCGCGCTGCAAAGCGGACCCAGCGATACGTAGTTGCAGGTCGCGTGGCGGACTGGTTGAGACCGCGGTAACCACCTGCGCGAGCCGGTAGTAATACTCGACCATGTGGTCGGTGGAATTTACTGCGATGGCCTTCTGTAGTAGCCATGAACGCGCGTCTCGCGCGTAACCGACGGTAGAAATGCCAGCCAGACGGAACTCAAGTGCGCTGCTGAACGAGTTGGTCAGCAGCAGTCCTGTTTTGACTGCGGTGCTGCGCAAGGCCTGGATGCGCGAGCTTGCAAACGCAACGACGTTCCAACGGTAGGCAGCAAACAGATCGCGGGCCCACGGCCGACCGGCCAGCGTCAACGTAAAACCATGATCGGTCAGCACATCGAGTGCGGGCAGCGCCATGCAGGCGTCGCCAAGGTGATTCGGCAGTCGAACGAGCAGTGGCTTCAAGACTTACCTGAACCCCAACTCGAATGCTTTGCATCGAGGTGCTTCGCATACACTAAGCGCGGCCATAGAAGAAGTAATCGCACAACAGAATTCTGGCACGCGACATCATGACGAGTTCGTCCCCGCCGCAAACGCGGTTGCTCGACGATCCGAACCTGCGCCGGCTGTTCGGCATGGTGCTCGGGCATCGAAAGGTTCTGGCGTTTGCGCTGCTGGCAACGATGATCGCTGCAGCGACCGATCCTATTCTGGCGAAGTTGACCGGCGTACTGACGGACCGCGCATTGCTGGCACGCGATTCAAGCGGCTTGATGTGGTTGCCGCTCGCGTTCGTGGCGCTGTTTATCGTGCGGGGATTCGCGACGTTTGCGAGCTCTTACCTGTTGAACCGTATATCCCAATCGGTGCTGATGAACCTGCGCATGACGATGTTCGATCGCATGTTGCGCTGGCCGGCTGCAACGTTCGAGGAGATGCCATCGAGCGTTGTGATCTCGAAGTATGTCAATGAGGCGACCAACGCTCTGAATCTGGCAGCGGAGGTGCTGAGCACCGCGGTGCGTGATTCGCTGATCGTGGTCTTTCTGCTGTCGCTGCTTCTTTATTACAACTGGCAATTGACGTTGGTGGCATTCGCGATCGCTCCAGTGATTGCGCTGACGCTGCGCGCTTTCAATCGCCGATTGCGCCGCCTCAATGTCGAAAACCAGGTGATGCTCGGCGAAATGACACGCTCTGTGCAGGAAGTGCATGAAGGCCGGCGTGTCGTCAAGATCTATGACGGTGAAGGCTACGAGAACGAGCGCTTTCGTCACATCAACGCCAGGCTCCGCGGTTTCGCGATGCGAATGCAGGTGGCATGGTCGGCTGCAACGCCGCTGACGCAAATTGCAGGAGCCTTTGGCGTGGCGATTGTGATGATGGTCGCGATATGGCAGGCGCGCGAAATGCAGCTGTCCGCCGGGGATTTCGTCACTTTTCTGGCGTCTGCGTTGTTGTTGCTACCCGCGCTGCGGCACCTGGCGTCGCTGAACGGCCCTTTAGCCCGCATGGCGGCGGCGGCGCAGAGCGTGTTCGCAATGATGGATCTGCCTATCGAGCAGGACACCGGTACGAGCACGCTCGAGAAAGCCCGCGGCAAGGTCGAATTCAGGCGAGTCTCATTTCG
>DATEOP010000251.1:0-3296 GCA_035274065.1 Burkholderiaceae bacterium | reverse complement strand
CCCCGGCGCGAATACTCGAGAGCGGTCCTTGATTATGTGGCTGCCGGTGATTCGTTGACCGACGCCGCTGCAAGGCGGCTCGCGGAACAGGCCCTTTCGGCGAACGTCGCCGAAGCGCGTATGCAAGAAAAACATTTTAGAAAACTGGTAGGCGTTCTGCCGGCGAAGCAAGCCGCCCGTTATGCGCAAATAGAAAACAAGATACAGGCTGTACTTCGATACGAGACGGCCGCTGCAATACCGCTCGTCCAGTAGCGCGTCCAAAGCATGCCGCCTCGGCTGTTGGTTCTCGACCGTGTCCTACGCAGGCCCCTGCTGCTGGGTGTAGCAACAATCCTGGCAACAGGATGCGCCACGGTCGAGCCGCATCTCGTCCCCGCGCCAGCCGTGTTCAAGGATGCGCGGCTTTCATTCGACCAGACACGTCCTGTCGAACTCAAGTCGACACAGGTGCCGGTGTTCTTCGCTACAACGCGCGCCGCCACACAAGGTCCGGAACACTTCGGCAATGACTCCGCTCGGCTGACGCTCGGCATCGCTCAAGTTCGGCTTGGTGAGCCCGGATGGAGCTGGGACCAGCTGGTCGAATCGGACCGAACGAGCACTGTCGACAAAGCGCGCAACGGCGCAGTGGAGTCAGTAGAGATACTGGGGCGTGCGACCGACGAGGCAGCGTTAAGTAAAGCGGAGCGTGCTTTTGTCGCCGCCATCGATGCACAGCTCGCTCGCATCCAAAATCCCGAGCTGGTCTTCTACGTACATGGCTATCGGGTCACGTTCGACGAAGTCGCAGTGCAGATGGGTTCGTTCGCGCACTACCTTGGTCAACAAGCAACGGTGACATTCCAGTGGCCGACCGGCACGATGTTCTGGAACTATCTGACGGATTGCCCGCGCGCACAGCGATACATCCCGGATATCGAACGGATGCTCGCGCTGCTGGCGCAGACCAAAGCGCAGCACATCAACGTGCTCGCCTACAGCTGCGGCTCGCCGCTGCTCGCGTCTGCATTGGATCGCTTGCGTGCACGACATCCCGCGCTCGATCACGACGCGTTGCAGAGTCGCTACCGGTTGGGCAACGTGATTTTCGTCGCGTCGGATGTCGATCTGAAGACTTTCGCGCGCGATCACGTCCAACCGGCACTCGACCTTGCGCGTCAGGTAATTGTCTATTTCTCGCAGATTGATCGCGCGCTGGGTTTCTCATCACTGCTTGCCGGCGCGTCGCGGCTCGGGCAGCCTGACATCTCAGACCTTTCGGTCGACGAAATTCAACGCCTGTCTTCAAATTCCCGCTTTCAAGCGGTCGATGTGACCAATGTACGTGGCGCGCATGAGATGGGCGGCATGAAGGGCCACGGCTACTGGTATGCAAACGAGATCATCTCGACCGATGTTGCGCTGTCCCTGCGATACCCAATTCCGCCCGCTCAGCGCTGCCTGATAAATCCGGAAGGAAAGCGCGTTTGGAACATCCCGGACGACTATGTCGATTGTGTTGCGAATCGGTTACTGCAACGCTATCCGGCGCTTCGTCGCTAGGCAGTAAGTTCAAGTTGCCGCAAACTTGTGGCACTACTACATCGCGTAAAGGACGTTATGACATACCGTTTCAGATCCGTGCTGCCATTGCTTGCCAGTCTTATTTGTATGCCGGCGTATTCGGCGAGCGACCCATGGGGTGATTCGCCGTTCACGCTACAGCTCGGCGCCTTCCGGGCCGACGCTGACACGACGGTACGTCTTGATTCGACCACGCTTGGCCGCGGCACGCAGCTTAATCTGGAGAGCGATCTCGGCGTCAACGATTCGAAGACTCTTCCCGAGTTTTCGTTTCTGTGGCGCATCAATCCGCGCCACGGGATCGAGGGCTCATATGTGACGCTGAACCGCAGCGGCTCGCGCACGCTTTCCGGAACGATTCAATTCGGCGACGTGATCTATCCGGTCAGCACCACGGTCAATGCGAAGTTCGACTCGGACGTGTTCCGCGTCGCATACCGTTATTCACCGATAAACGACAAGGGCAACGAGCTGAGCCTGCTGTTAGGAGCCCACTACACCACGTTCGATACGGCTATTGCTTCTTCGCTCGGGACTCTGTCCGAGTCAGCCTCACTGGATTTCCCGTTGCCGACCATTGGTGCGCGCGGCAGCCTACGGATAGCTGACGATTGGCGCCTGACAGGCTTCGCTCAATTACTGAAGCTAAAGGTCGGCGACTACGACGGCAGCCTGGTCAACCTGAGCGCCGGTATCGAATGGACATTCCTGCGCCAGGCATACGCGGGACTTGGCTACAGCTACTACCGGTATGACCTGACGTCCGAGAAAGACAATGCACGCGGCGAGTTCAAGTATCGCTTCGCTGGACCTGCGCTGTATTTTGGCTTTGCGTTTCGCTAGCGGCTGACGCGCTTCAGAAAAACGCGAGACTGAAGCTGGCGAGGACTCAGCCGCTGCGCAGTGAAGTCCAAAGATGACGAAGAGTTATCGTGAGCGACCGAAGCACGTTCACGTAGGAGGCGAGTGATGGTTGCGAAACTCTCGGCTGAGTTTCTGGGCACATTCTGGCTTGTGCTTGGCGGCTGCGGCAGTGCCGTTCTCGCGGCAGCTTTCCCCGGCGTCGGAATCGGACTGCTGGGTGTTTCCCTGGCGTTCGGTCTTACCGTGGTGACTGGAGCCTATGCACTTGGCCCGATCTCAGGCGGTCACTTCAATCCCGCGGTGTCAGTGGGTTTGTGGGCTGGCGGGCGCTTTCCCGCAGCAGATCTGCTTCCGTACATCGTCGCGCAAGTCGCAGGTGGCATTGCGGGCGCGGGTGTGCTTTACCTGATCGCAAGCGGCAAGGCAGACTTCAGCATCGCCGGCGGCTTGGCATCGAATGGATACGGTGAGCATTCACCTGGCAAGTATTCATTGCCAGCCGCATTGATTACCGAAGTCGTTATGACGTTCATGTTTCTGATCGTCATCCTTGGAGCGACCCATCAACGCGCACCGGTCGGATTCGCGGGCCTCGCGATCGGCCTTGCCCTAACGCTCATTCATCTGATCAGTATTCCAGTGACCAACACTTCGGTGAATCCGGCACGCAGCACCGGGCCGGCCATTCTTGTAGGCGGTTGGGCATTACAACAGCTATGGCTGTTTTGGGTTGCGCCCGTCGTCGGCGCGGCGCTTGGCGGTGTCGCGTACCGCGCCATGCTCGAAGGCAAACGTAGTGATCCGCCCGTCGTGGGCAGAGCCAATTCTTAGCGCACGAACAATTGTTTGTGCAGTTCGGACGCGCC
>DATEOP010000250.1:0-7750 GCA_035274065.1 Burkholderiaceae bacterium | reverse complement strand
ACTGATGCCACGTCAGGAATGCTGATTGCCCGCCTCTTTGCCCGGCGTGTGCCGGCAGCTAGGGAGTGTGTATGAACAACCCAAATCAGCGCGATCAGGACCAGCGCAGTGGTAATCAAAACCAGGGCGCGCAGGACCAGTCGCAGCGCAAGTCAGGCGGTCAGCAAAATCAGCAAAGTCCGAGCCAGGGCGGTCAGCAAGGCCAAAAAGACCGTGACCAAGGCGGTCAATCGGGGCAGCAAGATCGTAGCCAAGGCGGACAACAGAACCAACAGGATCGCAACCGCAGTGGACAGCAAGGTCAACAGGACCGCAGTCAAGGCGGTCAGCAGGGCCAGCAGGACCGCAACCAAAGCGGCCAGAACAACAAGCGTTAGGTAGGACCAGAGAGCCTGCGCGCATTTGCGCGCAGGCTCTTTTTGTTCCTGGCGTGACGAGTGGCGCCGTCTCGCGCGTCGGTCCGGAAAAATCTAAGACTGGATCTTCCGGACGGCCTTGGCTTTACCAAGCCAGTTCAGAGCTTCTTCGAGATTGTCAAAGACCTTGATCCGCATGCCGCGGTTCACTGCGACGGTTTCACCGAATCTTTGCGGATCAAGCACGGGCTCGCGAAGGACGTACGCAAACTGCGGAGATCCGACTCGATGTTCCACGACATACTTTGCAACTTCGCCTGCGGCGAACGTGCTGTAAATAAAGCGATGGATGAGTTCGGGTTCGCCCTTCACCTCGCGTCCGTCAACGAGGATCTTTTTTGTCCTGTGTCGGCCCGCCGCATCCAGAATTTCAACGAAGCCCTTCTTGGCCTCGTCTATTGAGAAGTCGCCGGCGACAATGGCGCGAAGCAATCCGGCTTCCGCGCTGATCCGCTGCAACCTCGCCATCACTCCGCTGCGCCGCTCGCTGCAGACCGCTCCGGCCGAACCGGGTTGACCGCGCGGGCAGCGCGTCGAGTGACCAAGCCCCTAACAACGACAAAGAACAACGGCACGAACAGCAGTCCGAGCGCAGTGGCAGCGACCATGCCTCCGAAGACGCCGGTTCCGATCGCATTCTGACTGCCTGATCCGGCGCCGCTTGCCACAGCCAGCGGCAGAACACCACCGCCAAACGCGAGCGAGGTCATCAGAATCGGCCGCAGGCGCAGGCGGACCGCCTCGAGTGTTGCCGGAATCAGCTCGACGCCTTCGCTCATCTGCTTCAGCGCAAACTGAATGATCAATATGGCGTTCTTGGCCGACAGACCGATCGTCGTCAAGAGTCCCACCTGGAAGTACACGTCATTCGACAATCCGCGACCGGTCGCCGCGATCAGCGCGCCGAGGATGCCGAGCGGCACGATGAGCAGAACAGCAACCGGAATCGACCAGCTCTCGTACAACGCGGCAAGGCACAGGAACACGACGATGATCGACAGGCCGTAGAGCAGCGGGGCCTGCGCACCCGACAGCCGCTCTTCGTACGACAGTCCTGTCCATGCGATTCCAAATCCCGGCGGCAGCTGTGCGGCGAGTTTTTCCATCGACGCTATCGACTCGCCCGAGCTGTGGCCTGCCGCCGCTTGTCCCTGTATCTGCACCGCAGGTGCGCCGTTGAAGCGTTCAAGGCGAGGTGATCCAAACGTCCAGTTGCCGCGCGCGAACATGGAGAACGGCACCATGTCGCCCTGAGCATTGCGTACGTACCATTTGGACAAATCTTCCGGGACCATACGAAACGGTGCGTCGGCTTGCATGTACACCTTCTTCACGCGGCCCTTGTCGATGAAGTCGTTCACATAAGCGCTGCCCCACGCCGCAGACAATGTTGCGTTGACATCGGACATCGCCAGCCCGAGGGCGCCGGCATGCACCGTATCGACATCGATGCTGAACTGCGGTGTGTCTTCCTGTCCGTTGGGACGCACGGCCACCAGAGTGGGATCCTTCGCCGCCATTCCGAGCAGCTGATTGCGCGCGGCCATCAAGGCCTCATGACCCGCGCCGGCACGGTCCTGCAGATACATATCGAAGCCGTTCGCCACGCCGAGCTCAAGCACCGCCGGCGGCGCAAACGCGAACACCATCGCGTCGCGCAGTTTGGAGAACGCCGCCATCGCGCGACCCGCGACGGCCTTGACACTGTTCTGCGCGCCCGGCCGATCTTTCCAGTCGCTCAGCCGCACGAATGCGATGCCCGCGTTTTGTCCGCTGCCAGAGAATGAAAAGCCAGCGACTGTGAACAGCGATTGAACCAAGTCCTTCTCGTCGACCAGAAAGTGCCGCTCCATGTCGCGCAGCACGCGCAGCGTGCGCTCTTGCGTCGCCCCGGCCGGCAGAACAACCTGCACGAACATGATTCCCTGATCCTCGTCCGGCAGGAACGACGTCGGAAGCCGCAGCAGCAGAAGGATGCCGATGGCGATCATCACCGCGTACGCCGCAAGCCAGCGCAGTGGACCGCTGAGCATCCGGCCGACAGTGCGCCGGTACGCCGCGCTCCCCCGATCGAACCCACGATTGAACCAGCCGAAAAATCCGGTCGTCTTTCCGTGCGACCCCTTTTCGACCGGCTTCAGCAACGTCGCGCACAGCGCGGGCGAAAGAACCAGCGCCACCGAAACCGACAGAAGCATCGCCGAGGCCATCGTGATCGAGAACTGCCGGTATATGACCCCAGTCGAGCCGCCGAAGAACGCCATCGGGATGAACACGGCAGCGAGAACCAGCGCGATGCCTACCAGCGCACCGGTAATCTGGCCCATTGATTTCTTCGTTGCCTCCTTCGGCGACAGGCCCTCTTCGCTCATTAGGCGCTCGACGTTCTCTACGACGACGATCGCGTCGTCGACAAGCAAGCCAATTGTCAGCACCACGCCGAACATCGTCAGCACGTTGATTGAAAAGCCGAACGTCTGCATCACGGCAAACGTGCCGAGTAGCACCACCGGGACGGCGATCGCAGGAATCAGCGTCGCGCGGATGTTCTGCAGAAACAGGTACATCACAAGCACGACCAGCACGAACGCCTCGATCAAAGTCTTGACGACTTCCTGAATCGACAGCCTGATGAAGGGAGTCGTGTCGAACGCGACAACCGCTTTGAGGCCGCGCGGAAAGAATCGCTCGAGCTCGGCCGTCTTCGCTTTGACCGCATCGGCGGTGTCGAGTGCATTCGCACCGCTGGCGAGTCGCACGGCGAGCCCCGATGAGGGTTTGCCATTGTAGAAAGACAGCGTGCTGTAGTTCTCCCCGCCCAGCTCGACGCGAGCGACGTCGCGCAGCCGCACCGTGGCACCGGAAGGGTCGGTACGCAACACGATCGACTCGAACTGCGCCGGCGTCTGCAGCCGGCCTTGGGCCGATATCGTTGCGTTCAGTTGCTGCCCAGGTACCGCCGGCAGACCGCCCAACTGTCCCGCGGCGATCTGCACGTTCTGCGAGCGAACGGCGGCAGCGACATCCGCAGGTGTGAGCTTGAAGCTGTTCAACTTGCCCGGGTCGAGCCAGATCCGCATTGCGTACTGCGTTCCGAACAGCGTCAGCTCGCCAACACCTGGAACGCGGCTCAGAATCTCCTGGACGTTCGCCGCAACATAGTCGGCGATGTCGGTGCGGTTCATCGACCCGTCATCGGAATAGAAGCCGATGACCATGACGAAGTTGCGGACCGTCTTCACTACGTTAACGCCTTGCTGCTGAACCTCCTGTGGCAACAGCGTCTCCGCAAGCTTCAGTTTGTTTTGCACCTGGACCTGCGCAATGTCCGGGTTCACTCCTGAGTTGAAGGTCAGAACAATCGAAGCCGAGCCCAGACTGTCGCTGGTCGACGTGATGTAGCGCAGCCCGTCCAGGCCTGTCATGCGCTGCTCGATGATCTGAGTGACCGTGTCCTCGACCGTCTTGGCCGACGCACCGGGGTATGTCGCGCTGATCGTGATCGTCGGTGGCGCGATGTTCGGATACTGGGCGATCGGCAGGCGGAAGATCGCGATCGTGCCCGCCAGCATGATGACGAGCGCAATTACCCAAGCGAAGATCGGCCGCTCGATAAAGAAATGTGACACTGCCTGACGCCCGCCGACTCGTTATGCGTTCAGCGCGCGCCCGCGTTATTCGCGGGCGGTGTCGCCGCGGCGGCTGCACTCGCGGCCGGCGCAGCGGCCGGCATCGCCTGCACAACGGTGCCAGGAGCGGCTCGTTGCAGTCCTTCGACAATGACCCGATCGCCCGCTTGCAGGCCTGAATCGAGCAGCCAGTCGCTACCGAGCGTACGAGCAGTTTTAAGCGTCCGCGGTTCGACCTTGTTATCGGAGCCCACGACCATCGCAATCGCCTGGCCCTTCGCGTCGCGCGTTACCGCCTGCTGTGGCACAAGGATCGCGTTCTCGCGCACGCCTTCTTCAATCACGGCCTGCACGAACATGTTCGGCAACAGAACGTTGTCCGGATTCGGAAACAATGCACGCAGCGTGATTGCACCGGTCGAAGCATCGACGGTCACATCGGAGAACTGCAGCGTGCCCTCCTGCGAGTAAGGCGCGCCATCATCGAGCAGCAGCGTCACGCGCGCGGCATCCGCGCGCGCGCGCTTTAGTTCGCCGCTGGCCATTGCTCTGCGCAGCCGGAGCACTTCCGTGCTCGACTGCGTAACGTCCACGTACATCGGGTTCATCTGCTGGATCGTCACCAGTGGCGCTGCCTGGTTCGCCGTCACGAGAGCACCCGCGGTGACGCTGGACTTTCCGACGCGTCCGGAGATCGGCGCGATGATATTGGTATAGGCCAAGTTGATCCGCGCCGCTTCGGCTGCGGCCTTTGCTCCCGCGAGGTCGGCCTCGTTCTGGCGCAGGGTCGTCACCGCATCGTCGTATGCCTGCTGACTGACGAACTTGATTTCGACGAGCTCCTTGTTGCGCTCGACGTTGCGCCGTGCCGTCTGCACACCCGCTTCTGCCTTTGCCACCGCGGCGCGGGCGCTCTCGTACGTCGTCTGGTAAGTCGCCGCGTTCAGCTTGTAAAGTGTGCTGCCCGCCTTGACTTCGGCGCCCTCGTTGAACGTGCGCGACTCGATAATCCCGGTGACCTGCGGTCGCACCTCGGCAATCAGCGTCGGCGCCGTGCGCCCGGGCAGAAGCGTCTTGATCACGACGCTTTGCGGCTTTACTGTGATCACGGTGACCTGGGGCGGAGCCTTTTCTGCGGGGGGCGCCTTTGCGCCGTCACATCCCGCGGTCAGAGCGGCCGCGATGACAAGGACGAGCCGGACCACCAATCGACACATGCTGCGGATGCTAACAGGCGAGCACGCGCGCCTCCCCTGGCACGCCAACGAGTCCGAGGAATTCGCTAAAGCGGATCGCAAACATCGCGCCGCCTCGCGCGCATCGCCGAATGAGGTTGCTTCGGGCTAGGAGCAGTACCTACAACGCCCGTTCGAGATAGCTCTGGAATACGCCGACATGAACGAGTGCGGACTCTGCCGAATTGGGCCAAAGGTCCTCGCTGCGGAAACGCACGTCGTACGTCGGCTCGTTCTCCGCGTCGACCCCGTGTGCGTGAGCGTCGGGGAATGGATAGGCGGGTGATTCGCTGACAACCACTCCGGTCTTTCCGCGGATGTAGCCCGGCATTCTGATGTGACCCGGCACGTGTTCAGCCCTAACGCGAACGCGATCACCGGCCTTAAAGCGCTCGCGCGCCACCGCGTTAGCGCGTCCCGGTGCGCTCGGTCCTGCTAGCGGGAAGTGTCCTTGGGTTCGCCGCTCCAGTTCCTCTCGAGTCACGATTCCCTTTTCGACCAATAGCGTCGCCAAGCCGGTCAGCGAGCGTTCGTAGTAGCCGGCCGTCAAATAGTGGCGTGGGTCCATGCGCTCGATCGCGTGACGGTACTCATCCATGTTGAACATGCCGCGTCGGACCGCGAAGCCGTAGAGCGAATTTGCCCGCACTTCCCAGTCGGCGTGAAATGCCTTCGCGTTCTGCGTGTAGCGAACCGTGCCGAAGCCTTGCCTGCCACCCATGTCATGCATACCGTCCATCATCGGCCTCTACTAAAGACGCGCAACACCAATCATCGAATCGCGCGTCACGATATCGGCGAGCTTGGCCTCCGGCCAGCCGATCGTTTCCGGCGGCTGCGTGGGCAACACCATGTAACGCGTATCTGCGGTCGTGTCCCATACGCGGATCTCGACCTCCGCCGGCAGGTCGAGCCCCATCTCCCTCAGCACTGAGCGTGACTCACGAACAACCCGCGACCGGTACTCCAGGTCTTTGTACCAGTCCGGCGGCAGCCCGATGATCGTAAAGGCTGTGCATGAGCAAAGCGTGCAGCAAATAACGTTTTGGACGGTCGCCGTGTTTTCCAGCACGACGAGGTGTCGGTGATGCTTCGGCATCGTCAGGCCAAGCTCGGCGACGGTCTCGCGACCATTGGCGAGCAATCGAGCGCGGAAAGCCGGATCGACCCAGGCCTTCGCTACGACCCGTGCGCCATTCTTTGGAATCCACTCTTCCTGAGCGAGATGGTCCAACTCCTCGGCTCCCACCGTCGCGTTCAATCCACGCGCGTCGAGCGCGGCCTGAATCGCTTCAACCCTTTGCTCGACGGAGGCGGTGCGCTGTATGACGCGATCGTGGTTTGGCATGTTCCCGCAAATTGGTAATGCACTGATCCTGCGGCCGCTGCAAGAATTCTGTTTGCGAAGAGCCTGTACGCCATTGTAAGGAGAACGTCGACCGAAAGGCACGTGAACAGGCTCGTTTCGTACCGCTGGACTTAATGCCTTACCCAACTAACAAAAACGAGGAGAGCCATGGAAAGAAAGTTGCATGCGGTGCGCTTGATTGTGGTTACGTTCTTCGCACTTTTTACGTTTTTGTTCGGTTCAATAGCACTTGCGGCCAATCCTGACCGGCCATTCCGAGGCAGCTGTTCGACGGTGATCATGCCGCTTACCCCGCCCGGTGTTTTCCCACAGCAGTTACATATCGATTATGAGTGCACGCTTGCGCATCTAGGACGGACAACGGCTGTAGCAACCCAAACCGTGACGCCCGTAGCGCAGCCGTCTGGCGGCGTGGTGCCACTCTTGATTCAGAACAAGACGACATATACGGCAGCGAATGGGGATCAGTTGTTTGTGACATTCATCGGTACGGCGATGCTGAATCTCGAAACCGGCGAGGTGACGTTTATAGGAGTGGAAACTTTCAGTGGCGGCACTGGACGGTTTGCCAAAGCCGCCGGCAGCGCTCAGTTGGAAGGAACTGCATCCATCTTTACCAATAGAGGTTTCTTTACGAGCCAGGGACGCATCTCGTACTAGCGCGCAGGTAATTCTTGCTCAATCAGACAGCGCGACCGTGATACCCCGGCCGGCGCGGGCGGCGCGCTCGTACACGACAGCCGCCGCCGCGACGTCCTGCAGCGCCATGCCGGTGCTGTCGAAAACGATGATCTGATCGGCGGTGCTGCGTCCGGGCTTCCGGCCCGCCACGATCTCGCCGAGCTCGGCATGGACGCGATCGGGCGACATGCGGCGCGCTGTAATCGCGTGGTGAAGATCTCCGATCGTGGCGCACTGCTCAGTCACGTCGGTGACCACTGTTGCAGTCGAAAGCAACTCCGCGTCCAGCTCCTGCTTGTCCTCACTGTCTGCCCCGACTGCTGCCACGAACGCGCCGGGCGATACGTCACCGCTGAATAACAACGGCGTGTTCGATGATGTACATGTCACGATAATGTCGCTTGCTCGCGAGGCGGTCGC
>DATEOP010000249.1:0-6058 GCA_035274065.1 Burkholderiaceae bacterium | reverse complement strand
CGTAGAGCACCCAACTGGTTAGCCCGGACGAGGCATGGGGTATCCGTCCGCTTGCGGCCAGTACGCGGCCGACCACCAGGAAGAGCGCAACTTCCAGAAGCGCGTTCATCGGGCGGTCTCGCCGCTGTGTTGATTTTTAATGACTTGCACCAGCAGCGGGTCATGGGGCCCCACCCAGCCTGCAGTCATCAAGCCCAAACCGATAAGCGCTGCAGCGATGCCGAAGCAGCGCCGAATCAGCACTGGATTGTTCTTAAGCGCCTGAAGTAATTGACTCGCAACCTTTCGGTTCGAGCTGTGGCCATCCTTGATGCGCAGCATGATCGTCTCTCTTGTGATGTCGAGTGGACTCACTAGACTTCCAGCGCATTAAAGAAGGGTCGAGCAGAAAAGTGCTTATGAAACTCTGACGTTTTCCTCTTGATTATTTGAACGAATGCTGATGAGCCCCGAATCCGTATCGACGGGAGCACCGCTACAGATTGGCGAATGGCGCGTCGATCCTCGAGCGGACGAGATCACTTCAGGTGAGCGTGTAGTCAAGCTCGAGCCACTTCGCATGCGGCTGCTGATGGCGCTGGCCGAGCGGCCCGGCGAGGTTGTACTCAGCAACGAGCTGCTCGACTCGGTATGGAAGGGCGCTATCGTCACTCAGAGCTCGCTTTATCAAAGCGTTGCCCAGTTGCGACAGTTGCTGGGCGATAGCGCTGAAGAACCCCGCTACATAGCAACCGTCCCGCGAAAAGGCTACCGGTTGGTGGCCCCGGTGTCGCAGCTGCCTCCCGAGCCAATAAGACTTGCGGCCGGAGTTGCGGCGAATCGCAAAACGCCGCCGCCTGTAGTGAACTCCACGGTGCCTTCGGAACCGATCGCAGCACCGCGCGTCTCGACGCGGAAGCTCGGGCGGCGCGAATTGATCGCGGGAGGTGCGGCGGTAACGGCTTTGCTGGCGGCGGGCGGCGTTTGGTGGACTACCCGCCCCGCGCCGCGAGCTCTACGTATCGCGGTACTTCCGTTCGCCGACGGCTCCAACGGGCGAATCGATCAGCCGCTCGCAAACGGCATCACCGACGACGTCATTCTTGCGCTCGGCCGTCATCCTTCGCTGGAGGTCGTCACTTTCGACGCCGTGACGCGGCTGGTTCCTGGCGGCAACGTGCTGGCTGAGGCCGCCAAGCGGCTTGATGTGGCCTTTGCACTGACAGGCGAAATGCGGCGAGCCGGCGAGCGCGTTCGCATTGGCACACAACTCATCGCGCTGCCCAGCGAAAAGCTACGGCAGTCTGCTTCGTTTGAAGAGTCGATGGCGAGCTTGTCCAACCTGCCGCAGGCGATCGCGCAAAAAGCAATCGACGCGCTTGACCTGAAGGCGGCAGCACGCACCGCACCGCCGCCGACCTCAAGCGCGTACGAGATGTACGTGCTGGGCATCGACTCGATGCGCGCCAAGACACCCGAAAGCGTCGAGCGCGCACGCCGCTATTTTTCGCAAGGTATCGAAATCGATCCGCGATACGCGCGCAACTATTCGGGCTTGGGGTCCTCTTGGATCGTGCAATCTGAAGTCGGCGGCCCGATCGGCGGGCGCGAAGCGTTTGCGCGCGCCGAGCCGCTGTATACCAAGGCACTGCAGCTCGATCCAGACTTGGTTGAGGCAAAGCTTGGGCTTGCCAACGTGGCACGCGAGTATCAACGGTACGACGAGTCGCGCCGGATTTATGAAGCTGTCATTCCCGCGCACCCCAATAACATCCAGGCACGCTTTGGCTTGGGCTATACCGAGGAGAGCGACGGCTGGCCTTCGCGCGCCGTCGTGCAATACGAGCGCGCGGCAGCGCTCGATCCGACGCATTTCCTGATCCCGATTCGCGCTGGCCTTTCGTTGATGTATCTGGGGCGGCTGGCCGAAGCGGAGGCGCGCTTCAGGCGCTCGATCGAGCTGGACAGCGCACGGCCCAACGGTTTCTATAGCTTGGGAATTTTGAATTGGATGCGTGGGCGGCTTGACGAATCCGTCAGCGCACATCGCGAGGCACTCAAGCGTGGCGAAAAGGCCTCTTATATATGGACTGACTACGCGTTCGTGTGCACGGATCTCGGCCTTTACGAAGAAGCGCGCCGGGGCTTCGAACGTATCTCGCAGCTGTTGCGGGCGCCAAACGCCGCAGCGGTTGAGGCTGGATTTGTGTGGGTGGCGGAAGGTGCGGGTGAGCCCGCGCCGAAAGCACTCTCGGACACCGTCTCGTCGCCAGCACCCTGGGAGCGGCTGATGATCATGGCAATGGCAGGCGAGCGGCCTTCTGCGGCAACGGTCAGCGCGGTGGAGAGAGAACAGGCCGGGTTCGTTACGCAAAGGCCGACGCTTTATCAATTAGCGTTCGGAAGATTCCGCGCGCTCGATGTCGCTTCTCTGTTTAGTGCGGCAGGTGCGAACGACCTCGCCGCGCCGCTGATCGATGAAGCCGAGCGCACGCTGAATGATTACGAGCAACGCGGCGTGATCGCGCCTGCGTTCAGCTTTCATCGAGCGCGAGTGCTGGCGCTTCGCGGCGACATTGTGCGTGCGCTCGCATCCTTACAGCTTGCGGTCGATCGCGGCTGGAGACGTGGTTGGTGGATACGGCGCGATCCCGCCCTCGCGAATCTGCGCGAAGAAGGCGCTTTCAAAGCGCTGCTGCAGAAGATCGATACGCAGCTCGCGGTGCAGAGGAAGAACACCGTCTGACGACTAAGGCGCGCAGTACGCTACTGATGAGGGCATCCGTCGGGACCCCACGGGGCCGGCCGACGCATAGCGGGTAGAGCGCAGCCTTCGGCACAATCGCTGCATGTCCACTCCGTATTCAATGCGCGGCCGCGACCGATTGCGCGACCCACCGCCACAACCGCTGCGTGCTCGCCTGGGCGCGCTCCGCAATCTTCCGCCGTTCCTGAAGCTCGTATGGCAAACCAGCCCGTCGCTGACGGTCGGCCAGGGCGTGCTGCGCGTCCTGCGCGCGCTGCTGCCCGTCATTACCCTCTACATCGGCAAGCTGATCATCGACGAAGTCGTGCTGCTCGCCGGCACGCCGCATCCGAACGACACACTACGTGAATGGCTCGACAGCGGCGCGCTCGATCGCATCGGATGGCTGCTCGCAACCGAGTTCGTGCTCGCGGTGATCTCGGACTTGCTCGGTCGTGTGATCTCCCTGTTCGACTCGCTGCTCTCGGAGCGCTTCAGCAACGAGACGAGCCTGCGGCTGATGGAGCATGCCGCAACGCTTGATCTCGAGGATTTCGAAGACAGCGAGCTGCAGGATCGCCTGCAGCGTGCGCGCCAGCAGGCGGCCGGACGCAGCGGGCTAATCGGTCAGTTGTTCGGCCAGGCGCAGAACATCATCACCATCGTCAGCTTTGCAGCGGGCCTGCTCGTGTTTGCACCGTGGTTGATCGTGCTGCTGGCGGTCGCGTTGATCCCCGCGTTCATCGGGGAAACGCACTTCAACGCGCAAAGCTATTCGCTGAACTTTGCGTGGACGCCCGAGCGCCGCGAGCTTGATTACGTGCGGCAGACCGGCGCCAGCGTCGAGACGGCGAAGGAAGTGAAGATCTTCGGCCTGAACGCGTTCTTGATCGAACGCTATCGCACGCTCTCCGAGCGTTTCTTCGCCGCCAACCGCGTACTCGCGATCAGGCGCGCTGGTTGGGGTGGAATACTCGCCGCGATTGGAACCCTCGCGTACTACATCGCCTACGCGTACATCGTGTGGCGAACTCTTCGGGGTGATTTCTCAATTGGTGACCTGACGTTTCTTGCCGGCTCGTTCATGCGCCTGCGCAATTTGCTCGAGAATCTGCTGATCGGGTTCTCGCAGGTCGCAGGCCAGGCACTGTACCTTGACGATCTGTTTTCGTTTTTTGAGATCCAGCCGGAGATCGTGCCGCCGAAAAATCCGATTCCGTTTCCGGTGCCAATCCAGAGCGGCTTCGTGTTCGACAACGTCGGTTTTCGTTATCCGGGTGCCGAGCGGTGGGCGGTGCGTAACCTTAACTTCGAGCTGAACACCGGGGAGATTCTCGCGCTGGTGGGTGAGAACGGTGCCGGCAAGACCACGCTAGTCAAGCTGCTCGCGCGGTTGTATGACCCCGACGAAGGCCGCATCCTGCTCGACGGCCATGATCTGCGCGAATACGACCTGTTCGCGCTGCGCGCCAACATCGGCGTCATCTTTCAGGACTTCATGCGCTACAACTTCACCGCCGCCGATAACATCGCCGTCGGCCGCATCGAAGCGCGCGGCGATCGTGCACGCATCATCGAGTCAGCTGAGCGCAGCCTGGCCGACGAAGTCATTCGCAAGCTGCCCGACGGATATGAACAACTGCTCGGCAAGCGTTTTCGCACCGGCATTGATCTTTCCGGAGGGGAGTGGCAGAAAGTCGCAATCGCACGCGCCTACATGCGCGACGCGCAGCTGCTGATACTCGACGAACCGACCGCCGCGCTCGATGCGCGCGCCGAGTTCGAAGTGTTCGAGCGCTTCAAGGAGCTGAGCCGCGGCAAGACCGTGGTGCTGATCTCGCACCGCTTCTCGAGCGTGCGCATGGCCGATCGCATCGTCGTGCTGAAAGATGGCACTGTCGAAGCCCAGGGCACCCATGCCGAGCTGTTGCAGCAACGCGGACGCTATGCGGAGCTCTTTGAATTGCAGGCGGCGGGTTACCGCTAGTCGGCGACGCGCGCGGCATCGCCGAGGTGAAGTTGGACGTCAATGGCCCACGCGATTGCGCCGCGTGGGCTGCGTTTAGGGCCTGCCCTGTTCCGCTGATCCAGTCGATGCTGTCGACGTAGACGCATCACTGATTTGCAGCCGACGACCGCGGCCTTCGGCTTGCTTCGGTGCATCGAGCGTGATGTCGAGCACGCCGTCGCGGAATGATGCCTGTGCATTATCTGCATTGACGCCTTCAGGCAGCGGGATTGCGCGGTAAAAGCTGCCGTAGCTGCGTTCCGAGCGATAGAAGCCACGCTGCTCATCGCGATCTTCCTTCTGCGATTGGCGCTGCCCTTGAATCGTTATCGTGTCGTTATCGATATTGACTTCGATGTCGTCCTTGGTCAGTCCGGGCAGATCTGCACTAACGTGCAGCTTGCCGTCTCGCTCGTAGACCTCGATCTGAGGTGACCACAGTGATGACATGCCGCTCCCGCCGCGCTGTTGCAGTTGCCCGCCGCTAGAAAACCCGCCCATGCTGAACTGCTCGAACATGCGATCCATTTCATGCTCCATCCGGCGCAGCAGCGCAAACGGACCGCCGCCGCCGAACAGCGAGGGGACGCCATAGTCCGCATCGCGCCGGGCGAGCGCACCTCGTTGCTGGCCCCGGCTGCCTTGTTGACCGGACTGCCGCGACAGGCCGCTCGACTGCCCGCTTGACTCGCCGCGCATTCCCGGGCGTTGGCCCGCGCCCTCTTCCTGGCGGCTTGGCGGACCGGCATCTCTGCTGCGTGAGGGGTTATCTTCGCTTTGCTGCGGATTCTGTTCCGATGATCGGCGACGGTCCTGTTGCATAGTGCTCTCCTTCAATCACGTTCGCACTCAAACTGCACATCGAGCGCACCGCGATGGCTTTCAGAGCAAGACCGCAATCGGTGCGACGCTGTGTCTGCTGCCTGAATCGCAGCATCTTTCGTGCCGCTGACGTACGCTTTCAACGAAAACCACCCGTTCCGTTGATTGCTGTTGAGTGAAGTTTCGCGCGGTGGCAAAGCAGCGGCGACTTCATGCGGCTGCGTTGTCGAGATTGAATCAATGCATGCTCAAGGTGCTCCCACCAAGGGTCGACGGCCTCGTCATAGATGCCAAGCGGGCGCTGACCGAAACGTTGGCTCACCGGCACGGCGCGGGCTGCGGATGCGTGATGGCAGTGTCATCAACGTCGGCTGTACGCAGGTCCAGGTAGAGATTGCGAAAACGATGGGTGGCCGCGCGCAACACGCGAGAGGCGCCTTCGCGGGCGACTTCATAGAGTCAAATTTTCACGCGCCCGTCGCGGCGAATGTCGATGGGTTTTA
>DATEOP010000248.1:0-11140 GCA_035274065.1 Burkholderiaceae bacterium | reverse complement strand
TGAGCAGTTGGAACGGATTCGCGAACGTGCGAAAAACGTGCGCGAAGCGATGGGAACGCGTTACGTATTCCATGAACAGAATCGGGTGCGACGAATACAACGCCCACAAAACCGCCGGTTCAACGTCGAATCTGAAGAGCCGGCGGCTCCGTCGACGGCGCGCGGTCCGATAGTCAAGCGCGCCTAGGCTGATCGTTAACGGCCATCTTCGCGCCAGTGAGCCCGGATGCGGAGCTCAATCTGCTGGCGCGATGCACTCGTCGCAGGAGCCTTTGCTGCACTCCTTAGCGGAATCCCGTCGACTCTCTATGCATGGGCGACGGGCGGCGACGTGATGGAAGCAACACGCGCTGCTGGCGCAATGCTGATTCCGGCAACGTCCGCCGAAAGAGAACTGGTCATTGCTGCGGCAATCGTGCACATCAACGTTTCACTCTTCTGGACTGCTGTATTGGTAGTTTTGCTGCCGCATAGACATATCTTCATTGGCTCGATCGTCGCGCTCGCCTTTATCGCGATTCTGGACTTACGAGTCATTGGACAGCTATTTCCCGAAATACGGGCGCTGTCCTTCTGGCCGCAATTTGCCGATCACCTGGCGTTCGGCGCCGTTTTGGGAGGCGTCCTCGCATACAGACGCCGGCACCTATCGGCTTCGATCTAAATGAGGCTAGGTCGATCTGGTGAATCCTGCACGTTGCGTCCGGCATCAGCCGCCGCACTGACCGCCTTGGCAATCGTATGCGTTCCACGGATTGTGCACACCGAGGAGCGAGCGAACTTCTTTAACGACCCGTTCCTACAAGTCACAGGATCTATCGCTAACTGTCCTGTACCGAGCGGCCCGGAAATTACGCGCGCTGAAATGCAGGCGCAGTCACACGTTCGCGCGGAGCGCGGAACGAGCTGCTATCTGTCTGGACGTTGCCGCTTGCCCAACTCGTACTTATACGACCGCGAGATCATCCCGCGAGTGACCAAAGCCATACGAGCAGACGAGCGCTTCGCACGAACCAGCGTTTGGGTGCTGGGGCAGCGACGTTGGGTATCGCTCAAGGGCTGTGTGCGAACCAGGGCCGAGAAGGACGCGCTCGAAAGGCTGGTGCGTTCAATCGACGATGTGGAGGCGGTGATCAATGAACTTGTTATTCACCCCGGGTGAGCGACACAGTCTGCAGATATGCCCTTGCTTTTCCGTAACCCATTTCCGTTTTAAGCCGTAACCCATTTCCGTTTGAAATTTAGAATTGGCTGCTGGCACGCGAACCCGGCGGTGTCGACCACGTCGAATTGGTGTTCCTTGACCACTTTCTTGCCGAGATGGATGTCGCACTGGGCGCGGCGCGCAAAGCCGCTGTAACTCAAATCGATGTGCTGGCTTTTCCGCCTGATGCCGCAGAGTTTCGACGCCGGAGCGCGCACGAGGCACGACGGTGGCGCGAAGTGGAGCGACGCGCACGAATCGCGCTGTTTCTCGGTGCCGGGATGTTTCTAGCGTGGGCTGCGGACGTCGGAGCCGCGTTCGAGGTTTCCCACGCGAGCGGCTCGGCACTGTTTGGTGCGATCAGCATCCCGCTTGCGCTTACCGTGTTGTTTGCACATCTCTATGGGCAATGGGCGCTCGAGCGCGCTGCTAGAGGGCTTGCTGACGTCGGACAACGTTACTCGGACGTTACGGTCCGCGAGGCGACACCTTTGCTCGCGATCGCTGAAAAGGACACGGTAATCGCGCAGTATTTGCGATGCGTCGGCCGGCAACAGCGACCACTGCTGCGGGTTGAACGCATTGCGCTTTATAACTGGATGAATGGTGACCGGGTAAAGCGAACCGTCGCCGACTGACTTCGCCGCGCCGCCGCCTCGCTCCCGGTCGAAACTCTAGCGTGTGCTTTTCTTGATATCGCTCTTGACGTCGCCGAAGGTCGAGCGCACTTTGCCGCCAACCTTTTCAGCGGTGCCTTTAGCTTCCAGGTCTTTATCGTCGGTCGCCTTGCCAACGGTTTCCTTGATTTTGCCCGTCACCGTACTGGTACGCCCCTTAACCTGATCCTTGTTCATGTCGTCTCCATTTGTACCGGGTTGTCCGGATACAAATGGAATTGCAAACCGCATGCCCGCAGGCTACGTTCGCGATCGCAGCTCCGCGGGAACGGTGGCCGGATACAGTCTTTCGAGCACAGCCACGGTCAGCGTTGTAAGGGCCATCTGCAACCGGGCTGTCAGTTTTTCGGGAAGCTGGGCCCCGAGCGTGGAGTTCCAAATGGCGCGAAATTCCGCCTCGTGGTCCTTGAACTGTTTGTCGACTTCGTCGCGCCAGAATGGCGGCGCCTCACCCTCGACATACTTTCCACGGCCGCGCCCAAAATGCGCGATCGCCAAGTAGCGCAACACGCTCGAGCGCGCGAGCCCGTTCAGAAAGTCGGCCGACCAGCGTGCCTCGGGCTGATCCGCGCCGGCCAGTCGGTTCATGCCGCGCGCGATGCCCGCGCCACTCAGTCCGCCGAGGACGCCGCCAACCAGCATGCCGGCGCCCAGCGTCATACCGCCCGAGACAACGTCCGCCTTCAGGCCGGCGAGCGCACCGGTGACGACGCTGCCCCAGAGCGCCGCGCGTGTTTCATCGACGCGCTCTTGAATCGCAAAGTGAGTTCGCATGCGCTCGAGCACGATGTCGGCAGCTTCGCCCTGCAGGCCATGTAATTGAATTAAGCGATCTGTCACGCTGCGGATACTCTCGTCCTGCCGCTTCGCAAGCGCCTGCATTGCGCGCTCGCGTGCCGCGTCCAGACCGTCGCGCTTGATTCCGATCGAGTGCATCAATTTCTGGGCCGTCGATGCTGGGACAGGCGCAACACGCTCGGACTCGTACGCCGCAAGCGACAGATGTTCAGCGAGCACACGCATCGAGGCGTCGAAGCGCTCGATATTGCGCGTGGTCCAGGTGGTTAGCAGACGCGCGTACGCGGCGCGCTTGTCTGGCGGAAGGCGACGGCCAACAGCGTCGAGCAGCACGCGCTCCTGCACCCAGCAGCGGGCAAACGCGTCGAGTGCCAGCACTTCGCTCGCGACACCGAGCGATTCGAGATGCACACTCCATCGCTGAGCCTCCGCGCGTTCTTCTTCGGCCGGCCGCGGTGGGCCGATCTGGTTTAGCAGCACCACCACGGGTTTATCAATCCAGCGCAGCACCTGCGCCTCGAATGCAACGTAGCCCGCATCGCGCGGATCTTCGGCCGCATTCACCAGATACAACACCACATCGGAGCTCTCGCGTGCGGCACGCACTGCCTGCTGACTACACCAGAACGGACGATCGCGGTACCGATCCCATACCTCGCGCAACAGCCAACCAATCGGATTGTCGGCAAGCCGAAGACGTTGGACGAGCCGAGCGGAATCGCCAAACCCCGGCGTGTCCCATAACCGCAGTACATCGCCGGCCGTGGTTTGCAGCAGCGTGTGCGCTTCCGCGATTTCGGTCACATGCGGCGCATCTCTCACCTCGCCGATATCGCGGCCAAGCAGAGTGCGAGCAAGCGTTGTCTTGCCGGCGTTGGTATGTGAGATCAACGTGAGCTCAACCGTTGCAACGTCCGAAGTGGCCTCGACGCTCATGGCGATCCGATGGGCGCCGCGAGCACACGCTCGAATCCGCGCTGCAGCGCAAGCAGATCGGGGGCCGATAAATCTGCGCACGCGACTTCGAGCTCGAGTGCCCGACAGAAATAGCGCCAGGCGCTGCGCCGCTCTTCCAGTCGTGCCTCCGCCCCCGCTTGTGCACCGAGTCGGCGCCGATAGCCGGATTCATCGATCAGCACTGCGAGTCGTGCAGCCGGCGAAGATCCGCGCAGTGCTCTTAGAAACGCGCCATGATTTTCATTTTCCGGCGTCGCTGCGAGGCTAAACAGCGCGAGTGTCAGCGTGGCTGGCGCGTCGGAAGCCAACGTCGGACGCATGCTGTCTTCAGCGCCGAACGCGACAGTCGGTTGCATCACGACCTCGGCGTCGTCACCCAGGAGTGCAACTGCGACCGCACGTAGTCCGTTCGATGCGGCTTCGTCAATCGTGTAGCTGTAGGGAATCACGCGCAGCCGCGCCCCACCCGACGTGAAAGCTCCGCCCAGACGACGAAAATACGGTTCGCTCATGTCGAACACGAACCGTTGTGCGCGGCGCTTCACTTGCCACCCTGCGATCAGGACCAGCACAAGACGCGGCACAATGACTACAGCACCGACGGTAATCGCGTACAGATGAATCCAAAGCGCTGCGCTTGCGTTGCCCGGGAGGCCGTTTGTGAAACGCAGCGCCGCAATGTGTTCGACCGATGGAAATGGAGTTCCGATTAACTTCGCCGCCGGTGAAAGAAAGAACGAAAGAATCGCGTGTACCGCGGTCGCGTCGAGAAACGTGCTTTCCCAACCTGCCCGGTACTCGAACACGAGGCCGCGCACATATAACCCGGCGACCGCGCCGAGCGCAAACAGGGCTGCCGACAGATGGAGCACGCGCGCTGCACGCGCCGCCATCAGTGGCGCAACCAATCCACTCCAGTGCGTCACAAAAGTGCCGGCGGCAGCAGCCGACGGTCCTGACAGGTTGCGTAACGCGCGCTGACTGCGCGCTGTCAACCAACGGCGCGGACCGCGCAGTTGCGTGCTCGTCCCGCTTGCGTGCAGCACCATATGCAGTAGCAACAGCAGATAAACGATAACGTTCCAAACGACGATGGCGAGCAACGGGAAGGCGATGATGTTGACGTGCTGCCGATCGACGATGTGCTCGAGCAGTGCTCCCAATGCGAATGCGACCGCGGGTAACACACTGAGGGTCCAGTCCGGCCAATCGAATGCCGACGCGGCGCGCGCGATGGTCGGGAATCGGCGCGGTAGCGTTTCCGCCAGCAGCGCGGCACGCTGTTCAACGAATGAATCGGCGGTCGCTGGCTGACGCCGCTCGCTCGCGCGCCAGCGCGCGAGTTCGGCCGCCGCGCGGCTGGCGTGCGCACGGTCCTCGTTGCTGAAAATTGAGCGCTCGGCGTCTGCGCTCTCGATAGCGCGGACCAACACGACATCGCGTGCGCGTTGCTCATTCATAAGGGTCAATTATCGTGGCACCGCGAATCTTGAATGATCCCTTCGGTATCGATGGCAGCCGATGTATCTCAGCAAGCCGATTGCGACGCACCGGCACAATCGATATACGGTAGTCGCTACGCCCTCGGTCGGAGTGGTTGCAGTGTGGCTGCCATGCGATGGTGTACCGCATTGATGGCCTGCAGCGGGCGGATCAGCACTTTGAACTCGATGATCTGCCCGACTGCGTCCCACTTAATGAGGTCAACGCCATTGATTTTGATGCCGTCGATAACGGTTTCGAACTCGAGCGCAGCGTCCGACTGCCCAACCACTTCGCGCACATACCGAAAACTTTCGTTGACGAAGACATCGAGTGCTGCAGACAGATACCAGGCAGTCAGCTTCTTGCCGGGCTGCGGCGTATGAACGACCGGCGAATGGAACACTACGTCGTCAGCCAACAGTTGCTCCAGCGCTGAAGAGTCACGCGTCTGCACGATGCGATGCCAAGCCGCAAGCGGGTTATTCACGCGAAGTCCCCAGACCGGCTGGCCCGGCGGCACCGGCAC
This sequence comes from Burkholderiaceae bacterium, assembly GCA_035274065.1. Classification (GTDB taxonomy): domain Bacteria; phylum Pseudomonadota; class Gammaproteobacteria; order Burkholderiales; family Burkholderiaceae_F; genus JACCZX01. The sequence goes on along the minus strand of DATEOP010000248.1, from coordinate 5,493 downwards.
ACGCCGCGCAGATGCAGTGGGTACCCCGGCACTCGGGCGGTACACGGCCGAGCAAATCCGCACCAAAAGACGCGTCCTCGCACCAGCAGCGGTTGCCAAAGCTTCCACTGCTGGCGGGTGCACAGCCGTTCGGACCGCCGCAAAGCGGACACGTGCGCTGCGATGGCTCAAGCAAGAGATCGGAGACGCGATCTTTCATGGGGTCTCGCGAGCTCGGTACGGAACTCGTCGCAGTTGTCCATGTAATGATGATAGTCACAGCAGCCACAGCCAAACAAACGCCGCGATGAGCTCTACGCCCCTCGATACGCAATTTGAAGCGCGTGTGCGGATTAGTTGCGACGATGACGGCAACCGTGTTCGACGCGCGGGAGAGCGACGGACTAAAACACTAATTCGCTTTCGGCGTTAAACAAATAGCGGCAGCGTCGTCGGTGAAAAATATTGCAGGTTAGGCAGAACGTCAACGAGCTGTGCATCCGACAAACCCATCCAACGCGCGAAGCTCGCTGCGTACTGATCGACCGATGTGGTTGGAATAAATCGGCCGTGACCGGCGTCTTCGTTGGTGCCGAGCGCCACGACGGGGAACTGCCCGTAAATATCTTTCCCTTTGACTGCGCCGCCGACGACAAAATGATGCGCGCCCCAGCCGTGATCGGAACCGTCGCCGTTGGAAGTCAGCGTGCGGCCGAAGTCGGAAGCCGTAAACGTCGTCACCTGGTTTTGTACATTGAGCTCGCCTAGAGCCGCATCGAAGGCGCTGATCGCAGCACCTAACTGAGCAAGCAGAGGCGGATGCGATGCGCTGAGAAAAGCGTGGTGGTCGAAGCCGCCCATCGACACGAAGATGACTTGCCGCTTCGCGCCGACGCCATTGCGTGCAGCGATCAACCGCGCCGCCATCTTCAGCTGTGCAGCAACGCCGCTGTCAGGGAACACGGTCTGCAACGGCGGCATGCCCGCCATCGCATCGCGAAGATCCTGGTTGGCAGTCAGGCCTCGCTGTATCAGGCGGGTATGGTCGTTCTCGAGCACGTGCGTGCGCGGCTCGGTCACCAGCCGGCGTAGCAGTTGCGATGCCGTGGCCGACCCGAACAGGCTTGCGTTTGCGAGCGAGTTCACGGTGACCGCGCCACCGGGTCCGATCTGATACTGCTGTGTCGACTGGCCCGATGCCCACACCGCGTTGCCCGAGATGGAAATACTGGTAAACGTCGACTTCGCGTTGGCGCTCGCGAGCACGTCACCGATCCGTCCGCCCCACCCATACTGCGCGCCTTCGGGCACCGACGCCTGCCATACCGACTGCTGATCGTTGTGCGAAAAGAGTTTCGGTGGCAAAGGAACGGAACGATTCAGATACTGTGTGCGCGTCGTCGGGCGCAGCAAAGGCCCGACGTTGGCAACGATCGCAGCACGGCCGGCATCGAACAGCGTGCTCATCGGCAGCAGCTCGGGCGGTAAAGCGAATTCGCGTCCGCCAAGATTAGACAGCGGCGTCAGTGGCAGCAACGTGTTGCGCGCGCGGGCGATACTGCCGCGCGCACTTTGATATCCGGCGTACGAAGCGGCGTCGTACGGTATGACCGTGTTGTGGTTGTCATTGCCGCCGTAGAGAAAGATGCAAACCAACGCCTTGTAGTCGTTTGCCGTTTGCGCCGAGGCTGCGCCCAGCGCGGCGAGATTCAGTGCGAATGGCGCGCCGGCGCCAAGCGCCGCCGCGCGTGCGGACCATCCAAGAAAATTCCGGCGCGACGCGCTGTGTTTGGTAATCAGTGTCATTGTTTTTCCTTCAGCGCTGAACGATGAAGTCGGGAGAAGCCATCGTGAACAGCAGCGCCAACCGAACGCGATTGCCGCGCGCGTCGAAGGTACTCAACGGGACCGATGCGATCGCTTCGCGCGTCAGCGCCCTCGTGTTCGCGCTCATCGTGCCGTAAGTCAGACGCTCGTCCATGCGGTTCACCAACGCGTCGACGTCGTCAGCGATCGCGCGCTCCGCCTGATAGTCGGCGGTCAAATCGTTCAGAAAGCCAGCCCCACCGAGTATCGCCATGCCCTCTACAAAATTGATGTAGCTCGATGCGCTGGTTTCGCTGGTGATCTGCATCTCAGGCACGACCAGCCCAGCAGTCGCGGCGCCAGTGTTCGGTGGCACGTAACCTGGCCGATAGAAATTGAATACCGACGGCGAGCGGAACGGTGCCTGGCCGATGCCGCTCGATGGATCGTCGGTGAAAAACACGTTGTAGTTTCCGGAAGTCGACCTGACGTTGAATGCGCGGATCCATGCGCTTAGCCGCAGAACCGGCTCGCGCAGCTTGCCGAATTGCGGATCGTTGAGCTTCGCCGCGTCGCGTGCCTCGGGGTCGAGCAGTATTGCTCGCCACACCGCCCGCATATCGCCGCGCACGCCCTGACCGTTGTCGTTGAACGCAGCCGTCACGCGCGCGACGTAGGCCGGACTTGGATTGCTGGTGACGCTGCGCTGAATCAGCTGTTTCCCGATGAACGGACCCACGTTCGGGTGATTGAACAGATGATCCAGCGCCTGCTTCAGCGATTCCTGACCACCGGTGCCGGCGGGAATGGTCTTGCCTAAGAAGGTTTTGACCGAGGTCGAATGGAACTGTGGGTACAGCTCCATCGGTTTCAGCGCGCGATCATCGGTCACCAACAGGCCGCGATTCGCCTGAAACGATGCATCGTCCTTAATCGGCGACGACCAGCTCCAACCGGTCAGAACCCGTGCCAATCCAATCACATCGTCGTTCGAATAAGTCTCGATTGGCTCGCGCCGCGAATCGAGCTTCACGGTGCCATCGACATTCAACTCGACCAGCCCGATCGTGAATAGCTGCATCACTTCACGTGCGTAGTTTTCGTCGGGTACGCGGCCCGACGCGGGATCTTCTTTCTGATTTCCGAGATGCGACAGGTACAAGCCCATCATCGGGCTTAATGTGACGTCTTCGAGCAGCTGTCGATAGTTTCCGAATGCGTTGCGGCCCAGCAGATCCATATAGGTCGCGATGCCTTGCGGATAACTCATCACGTTGTTGTCGACCATCGAGATCACGAACAACTGCGACAGCGAATACATCGCTCGCTGCCGAAGTTGATCGGGCGCAGTCGCAGCCTTGGTCCAGAAACTCGACAGCAACGGAAACTGTCCGACAAATTGCGGAGTGATCGTGTCGCCGAAAGGCGGGACCGCGGGCAAGTGAAGGGATGCCTGCGAATTGAATTGCTCGTCAAGCCATGCTGAGTAGCCCTTCGCTACAACGCGGTCAACGTCTGCCGGCGCGGGACCAAAACTCGCCTGCGTAAGGAAACGTGCGGCTTCGTTGCGAGTCGGCGCAACCGTTGGTGGCACGGTGTTGGCAGGCGGTGGTGGCGGCGCGACGCCTTCGCCGCCGCCACCACCGCACGCGGTCAGCGCGGCGGCTGAAACCGTCGCAGCGGCAACCAGCCAGCGCCGCAGGTTTGCGAATGTCGCGGCACTTAGGCCGCGCTGGCGTACGTCTGCACTGTTCATTCCTCGTCTCCGTGCCTTGTCTTCCGAACGCATCGTGACGCGGCGCGTGATGGCTGTGGATGTCGATTGATGTCCTTTGTGTCGTTGTTGACATGTTGAATGCGCGATCGCGCGTCAAACATGTAACGTTGCTGCATGGCTGCGAGCGCCCCCGCCACCGTATCGGTGTTGCTGATCGATGATGATGTCGAGTTGATGCGATTACTCGCGCAAGTTTTCGCACGCGAAGGCATCGCCCTGCGTAACGCGACCACCGGCACAGCGGGACTCGATGGGCTGAATCCGTTGCCGTCACTGGTGCTTCTCGATCTGATGTTGCCCGACATGCACGGCAAGGAGGTCTTTCGGCGCCTGCGCGAACGTGTACCTGAATTGCCGGTCATCATGCTGACCGCCAAGGGCGATCCAGTCGATCGGGTGATCGGGCTCGAGCTCGGCGCCGACGACTACGTGCCCAAGCCGTTTGATCCGCGTGAGCTGATTGCTCGCGTGCGGACCGTGCTGCGGCGGTCGCGTGCGGACACTGATACGGTGCGCAGTGCACCCGTCGCGCTGATGCAATTCGGCAAGCTCGTCCTTGACACCGGCGCGCGCACGCTAACGGCGGATTCAGTTGAAGTGCCGCTGACCAATATCGAGTTTCGGCTGCTGCTGGAGCTGGTCAAGCATCCCGGAGTTGCGCTGTCGCGGGAATCATTGACCCGCGCAGCGCAAGTCGGCAACTACCGGCCGCTCGATCGCGCTGTTGATGTTCAGATCGCGCGCCTGCGACGCAAACTGAGCCAAGCCGACGCCGATGCCAAGTGGATTGTTACCGCACGCGGTGAGGGCTATGTGTGGGCACCGCCAACTGCAAATCGTAGGAGCGTTGATACGTGAAGCTTCTGCCGCTGCCGATGTTCGGCCGAATCTTCATTGCACTGCTGGTGATGACGATCAGTGCGCTGGTTCTGATCGCTGCGACCTTCAGCGATTATCAGGAGCGCGTAACGGCGCAGACGCTAGCGCCCATGTGGGCCGCAGCTGTCAGAACCGAACAGGAGCAACCCGGCGCGGCGCGGCGCGAGCTCGACTTACGGATGCGTATCGACGTGCTCAGCGGCGCGCCACCCCCACAGGCTTATTCGATTGCGCGGGATCGCCGCACGATTGCACTGACCGACGCGCTCGCGCAGTCTGGAATCAGCGTGATCGATACCAGACTCGACGACACGTCGGAGCTGCCTGTGACATGGTTGCGGGTGCAGCCTACGCACGGCGAAGCGCGCTGGGTTGGGTTGACGGGCGGCGTACAACCTCCATCGTTTCGTATGCGCGCGTTGGCCGTGCTCGGTGTGCTGATTCTTGTGATTACCGTAGCGGCATGGTTTACGAGCCGCTGGGTCGTGCGGCCGCTCGCACGCCTGTCGACGCAGGTCGACGCGATTGGACGTGGCGAGGTGCCGACCGAGACCGTACGCGGCACGCGCGAGATCGAGCGGCTGGCACTCGCGTTGACGACAATGGCGCGGCAGCGCGCGGTCTTCGACGAGCAGCGGCGGGTGATGCTGATGGGTGTCTCGCACGATCTGCGCTCGCCTCTGACGCGTATTCGCGTCGCGGCCGACCTACTCGACGAGCAACCGCCGTTACGCGATCTGATCGTGCGCAATGTCGAGCATGCCGACGCGATCATCGAAAGCTTCTTGTCGTATGTGAGAACCGACGCCGAACACGTGGCAGACGCTGTCGACCTGAGCGGTGTTGCGAACAGCGCCGCACGGTTGGCCGGACTGTCTGCCGCGCAGATCCGCATTGCACCTAGTGTTGTTGTATCCGGCAATGCAACGATGCTGCAGCGGATGCTGACGAACCTGCTGGACAACGCAGTTCGCCACGGCGCACCGCCCGTCCTGCTATCGCTCTCAGTTGATCGGGCCCACCGTCAGGCCACGTTGATCGTTGAAGATCAC
>DATEOP010000247.1:0-5059 GCA_035274065.1 Burkholderiaceae bacterium | reverse complement strand
CTATCTGATATCAGCGATGATTGCGCTGGCTTGGGTCAAACCTCCATCCTGGGAGGCCGGCCTGCGCTCAACAAGGTTCAGTCCCCCCGAGGAAGCGGCTTTCGAATGGCGCTTTCATGGTGATCGAGGGCGTGAGCGCACTCCAGTCAAGATTTCTGGCCGCATTCCAGTCAATGCCAAACGTAAGCCACGCTATGCCAGATCAGCGTCAGGTGAATCCTGGCCGGCAATGCTGGAAAAAGCTTACGTGATGAAGAGGCGAAGTACCGGTGCAACAGAGGGCGAACCAACGTTAGCCGACTATCAAGCTATTGAAAAACAGGGTTCAACGCCGCCGGTCGCATGTCAGGTGTTGGCTGGAGGTCTCATTGGAGGAGAAATTTTGGACTCGGCTTCCGATGCGAAATTGTTTTCGCCCGGACGCACGGGACTGGTGAAAACGTCCGGTGTCGTACGTCGCCCCGTCATGGCCTGGACGAAGGACGACATCGGTGTCCAAGATAGAAAGGTCTGGGAGAAAACCGGACTGTGGCCGAATCACGCTTACGCCGTGCTCGGCGTAATGCCATCCAAGCACATCGTTCTACGCAATCCGCATGGAGTGGCGACAACTGCGCGCCGCGGTTACGCAACGGGGAAATGGAAACCACCAGGTCGCGAGCCAGTGGAACTCAACAAGAACGGAGTCTTCGCGATCTCGCCGCCGTTGTTCTTCAAGCATTTTGAAGATATGGGATGGGTGGAACACAAGCCCCAGCGCCGCCGCCCCTGACTCAGCGAACTCACGCGGCTGCAAATAACTGTCTGCGGTTGATTGCTTCACATTTGCGCTGAATCTTCTGCTCCATTTGCGCGCGTTTGACGATCGCGAATCGAATTTCCCCTTCGCACACAATTTCCTGCTCGTCACTGGCCCGGACCCAGAAACTGGCTTCGTGATCTCCTATGCCGATTACCCAACCATTCACGGTGACGAGCGCACCGGGCGGGATCGGTGCGCGGTGCTGACATTGCATCGACGCCACCAGTATTGTTTCTTCGTTGTGATCGAGATGCGCCTGCATTTCGCGCGCACAGATCGACTCGAGCACTGCGATCAGGTAGCCGTTCGACATCGCATTTAACAGCCGATCGGAGTAGCTCTTGCCATGCGGTAACACGCTGAGCATGCGCTGCGAAGTCTGCTCTGCAGGGACGGTGTAGGTCTCGCTGAACAAGATCTGGCTGATTCCGCAGTGGTTCATTGTTACTCCGATAACGAATTGATCGAGTTGGCACTATCGGCCAAAGGGAACCAACGCTTCACCAATGACTCGCAATAAGCGATCAGGGTCGATCGCCTTCAGGCGTTCAATCAATGCAGGCGCTTCACAGCGACTCGACGCTCGATCGTAAGAGCTCGAGGATTGAAACTGGTCTATGCAGTTGGCTCCTGCAAACAGCATCCCTATGCAAAAACTGAGGGGGCGCAGGCCGGTTAGGGCGAGTGGCCACTGCATGGCCAGAGTGAAGAGCCGCACTTGGAGTGAGGTGATCATTTGAAGTCGTAGCGTCGACGAGTCGACGCTACGAGCCTTTCACTATTACGAACCCGTCCCGCGATCGACCGGCATGCTGTAGGCCTCTCCGACGAATTCGGAGTCGCCCGGTACGGTCACACAGCCCGCGGCCAACAATGCGACGACGACGGCGGCGATCACTGACAGAACTTTGCTTTCATTGCGTTTCATAACTATCTCCTGGTTGAACTGCTAGGTTGAACTCCCGGATGGGAGGCTTACATCAACGGAATGCACCGATGATTTGAGTGCTCAGAACGTCGCGGCGATGGTGGTCTCCAGCGCTGCGTACTCCGCGGCTTTATTGACGCGCCACCACTCGACCAGCGCGTCAAAATCGCCAACGAATTTTTTCTGTTTCAGTTCCTCGAAATTCGCGCCGCAGGTAACGGCGCGCGGGCCTTCGATGCCCCGCGTCGCACTGATGTAGTCGCAGATCCAGAAGCCCTTTTCGAGCTCGGCGATCTTGGCTGCGCTGTCGTGACCTTTGGTCGCTGCCAGCGCTTCTGCAGCTTCGGCGGGGGTGCCCACGTCAAGTGGCGTTGCACGGACTGGCGATTGCAACGACATGGCAGTTGCAAAGAGCAGCGAGCCGATGATCAGGTGTGCCGATGTCAGGCTGTGATGCTCGGGTTGACGCTTTGCAACTATCGGAAATCTAGAAGTACGTGAAGTCATGGTTGGCTCCGGTTAATTCCGGCTCATGCCGGCATGGAAAGCACTTTGGGGGGAGCCCACCCACGGATTGCCCACGGGTTCGAAAATTGGGGTTTTGGCTCCAAAAAAATTCAAGCCGGCCGGCGAGTTATCGTTGCGACCCTGCTGATACGGTTGCCCCGCAATGCGCGTTCTTGTCGTCGAAGACGATCCGATGATTGGCGAGGCAGTCGTTGCCGGCCTCGCGGCCGACGGCTATGCGGTCGATTGGGTGCGCGATGGACGCTCGGCGGAGCTGTCGATGGGCACGCATCCGTACTCGCTGGTCCTGCTCGATATCGGCTTGCCCGCACGCAGCGGCATTGAAGTGCTCAAAGGGATGCGCGCGCGCAAGCTCGATGTTCCGGTGCTGATCATTACGGCACGTGACACTGTTGCTGATCGCATCGCAGGGCTCGATGCGGGCGCGGACGACTATCTGGTGAAGCCCTTTGATCTGGACGAGTTGTCCGCGCGCGTGCGCGCCCTGTTACGACGCGCAGCAGGTCGGGCCGAACCGTTGATTCAACGCGGTGCATTGACATTGAACCCGGCAACGCATGAAGTCCGCCTGCATGAGAAATCCGTCGATGTCTCCGCGCGTGAGTTCGCGTTGCTGCTCGCACTTGCAGAGCGCGCAGGCAGTGTGGTGTCGCGTTCGCAGCTGGAAGAGAAGCTGTACGGGTGGAATGAAGCAGTAGGCAGCAATGCGATCGAGGTTCACGTTCACAATCTGAGGCGCAAGCTCGGCGAAACGGTCATCCGCAACGTGCGCGGACTCGGCTATACGCTCGATTAATGAGCGCTCCCTCCATACGTCGCCGCCTGCTCGTCGCACTGCTCGGCGCATTGCTCGGCGCCGGTGTCATTGCGGCGATCGCGACTTACGCATCGGCGCGGGGTGAGGTCGATTCACTGCTGGACGAAGAGCTGCGACAGATCGCGCTTTCGCTGCGCGATCACGCGCAAATCGATCTTCAGCGCCTGCAGCGTGCGAGCGACGACCCCGAGCTTCGCGCGTTGGTTCAAATCTGGGATCCGGCGTTCGACCGCCCCTACAGCTCGCGCGCCGTCGATCCGCTGCCACGTCTGACTGCTGAAGGCTTTGCAACGATCCAGCACGACGGCCGTCCTTGGCGCGTCTACATGACGAGATCGGGCAAGCAAACCGTGCAAGTTGCGCAACCGACGGCGTTGCGCACTGAACTCGCCGCGCGAAGCGCTGGCAGATTACTGTTGCCGGTCGTGGTTGTGCTGCCGTTCCTCGGACTGCTGGGCTGGTGGATTGTCAGCCGCGGGCTCGCTCCGCTAACAGTGGTGGCGCAGACGCTTTCACAACGCGATCCGACGTCGCTGGAGCCGATAGCTGCCGACAAATTGCCAATCGAAGTGCAGCCACTGGTCGAATCGCTGAATGCGCTGCTGCAACGGCTCGACGAGTCCTTCGACGTGCAGCGCCGGTTTGCCGCAGACGCAGCGCATGAGCTTCGAACACCGCTGACCGCGCTGACGCTGCAGATTCAACTCGCAGCGCGTGCGCAGTCGCCTGAGGAGCGTGCGATCGCTTTCGAACGAATGGAGCAGGGAGTCAAGCGAGCGACACGGCTGGTGCAACAGCTGTTGACATTGGCGCGGCTCGATCCTGAGGCCGCGCAGAGACCGGCGGCTCCAACCGACGTTTCAGCGCTCGCGAGCGCCGTCGTCGATGAGCTGAGACCGCTGGCGGCGCTGAAATCTATCGTGCTGGATGTCGATGCGCGCGCTGCTGCGTCGATCATCGGCCACGACGATGCGCTACGCATCCTGGTAACCAATCTCGTCGACAACGCGATTCGCTACACAGCCCCGGACGGTCGCGTACACGTTTCAGTGCAGTCGGGCGATGCCACTGTGCAGCTGGTCGTTCGCGACACTGGGCCGGGTATTCCCCACGACGAGCGCGAGCGAGTGTTTGACCGCTTCTATCGCGGCCGCGACGCTGCCGCCGGCGGCAGCGGCTTGGGTCTCGCGATCGTGCGGCAGATCGCAAGCCTGCATGGAGGCAGCGTGGCCCTGTCAGCGATGGATTCGGGAAGCGGAACGCAGGCGGTGGCGACCTTTCCCGCGGCATAACCAGAGCGGGTGCCCGACCGCCGGCAGCCTTAAGTTGCCCTTAAGAATCGACCATTACGGTTCGTTTCGTTGCTCATAACGAGCACGTTCATTCGAGATATGCGCACCCAGCGCCGCACCTAGCGGCGCTTTTTTTTGGGCTGATTGGGCACCCATAAGTGCGCCATGATTCGGCATTGCCCACTGGCTTAAGCACCGATGCCCGCACTTCTTGGTTGCATTGCCGATGACTTGACGGGCGGCACCGACCTGGCTGGGATTCTCGTCAAAAATGGCATGCGCACCGTGCAGATGATCGGCGTGCCTGATGGCGCATGGCCGGACGACGCAGACGCGGTCGTTGTTGCGCTGAAATCGCGAACCAGCCCGGTCGGGCAAGCGGTGTCCGAATCGCTCGCGGCATTGCAATGGCTTCAAGCCGCCGGATGCAAACAGCATTACTTCAAATACTGCTCCACGTTCGACTCGACACCGCAAGGCAACATCGGGCCGGTGGCGGACGCGTTGATGGACGCGCTCGGAACGGATTTCACCATTGCATGTCCCGCGTTTCCTGCAACACGCCGCACGATCTATCAGGGCTATCTGTTCGTCGGCGGCGTCTTGTTGAGTGAAAGCGGGATGCAGCATCACCCGCTGACCCCGATGACCGATGCGAATCTGGTGCGCGTCCTGCAGCAACAGACGCGGCG
>DATEOP010000246.1:0-3142 GCA_035274065.1 Burkholderiaceae bacterium | reverse complement strand
GTCGACGTCTCCACACTGGGGAAGATCGAGCTGCAAGGCAAAGACGTCGCCAAGCTGCTGAATCGTGTTTACATCAACAAGTGGGACACACTTGCGGTCGGGCGTTGCCGCTATGGCGTGATGTTGCGTGAAGACGGAATCGTGATGGACGACGGCACCACGTCGCGTCTGTCCGATACGCACTATCTGATGACAACAACGACCGTCAACGCGGTCAAGGTGATGCAGCAGCTCGAATATCTGCTGCAGGTTGAATGGCCTGAGCTCGAAGTGTTTGTGACCTCCGTCACCGAACAATGGACTGCAGCGGCGCTCTCGGGCCCGAAGTCGCGCCAACTGCTTGCCAAGCTGGTCGATATCGATGTCTCGAACGAAGCGTTTCCGTTTCTCGCGGTCGGCACATGCAACATTCGAACCGCGAGCGGGCTCGTTCCGGCGCGACTTTTCAGGATGAGCTACTCAGGCGAGAGGGCATACGAAATCCACGTGCCGGCCGATCGCGGTCTCGCGATGTGGGAAGCCGTCATCGATGCGGGCAAAGAGTTCGACCTGATGCCGTACGGCACCGAAGCGATGAGTACGCTGCGCATCGAGAAAGGTCATGTCGTCGTGGGCGCGGAAGCCGATGGCCGTACGACAGCCGATGATCTTGGCATGGGCAAGCTCGTCAACGCCAACAAGTGGTGCATCGGAAAACCGTTGATGCATCGGCCGGCGCTCGCCGCACCGGACCGGTGGCAGATGGTCGGACTAACGGCGCTGGGCGGTGCGCAAATGCCGCGCGCCGCGAAACTGGTAGCAGATCCTGATCGTTCGGCGCCGAATTTAATGCTCGGCCACGTAACGTCGTGGTGTTTTTCTCCAAACTTGAAGGCATGGATTGCGTTGGCGCTGCTTGCCAATGGCCGTCAACGATACGGCGAAACTTTGTGGGCGGTGTCGCCACTGGCGAATGCAAGAGTGCGAGTCAAAGTCTGCTCGCCTGTCTTCATCGACCCGGAAGGCGAGCGGTTGCGTGTCTGATCGCACCGCTCTTGCCGAATGGCCAATCGCCGCTGCGTGGAACGTGCAGGGCGATGGCACGCACGTGGCATTCATCGACCAAGTGGCAAGACAGTTCTCGATCGCTTTACCGATTGCTCCGAACACAACGGCGCGCATAGATGCTGTGACGGCGGTGTGGCTGGGCCCGCGCTCGTGGCTATTGGTGGCGGAGTCGGCCGGCTCGACGCTCGTCAACTTCCCCGAAAAGCGCGAGGCATTGAATGCTGCCGGCGGAGCGTTGTTCGACATTTCTGCGTCGCGCGTGAGTTTCCGCCTGCGAGGAAAGGGCGCCACGGATGTTCTTGCAACGGGCTGTCCGCTCGACCTGCATCCCAATGCGTTCCGCAGTGGGCAGTGCCGACAAAGCATGTTTGGTCATGTCAATGCACTTTTATTGAAGACGGATGAAGTCCCGACGTTCGTGATTATGGTCGCGCGCAGCTTCGCTCGCGGCGTATGGCAAAACTTGGAAGCGCGCTTGAACAACATTGAATAAATGTTACGAGAAAGGAAGTCGCGAGCGGCTGGCTAACTCGCGCAGCCTGAACCGCTGAAGTTTGCCGGTCTCGGTGCGCGGCAACGCGTCGACAAACTCGATTGTTCGCGGATACTTGTACGGTGCGATCGTCTGCTTGGTGAACTCCTGCAGCTCGACACGCAGCTCTGAGCTGCGAACATAGCCGGACTTCGGCACGACGTACGCGGTGATGACCTGACCCCGTTGCTCGTCCGGTACGCCGACGACTCCGCATTCAGCCACTGCCGGATGTAATAACAGTGCACCCTCAACCTCAGGCCCGGCGACGTTATAGCCTGACGTGACGATCATGTCGTCGGAGCGCGCCTGGTAAAAAAAATAGCCATCTTCGTCCTCGATAAAGGTGTCGCCGGTCAAATTCCAGCCGTTACGCACGTAGTTGCGCTGACGATCATCAGCGAGATATCGACATCCACTCGGCCCCTTTACGGCAAGCTTGCCGACAGTGCCACGCGGCACTTCGTTCATCGCGTCGTCGACAATGATCGCGCGGTAGCCGGGCACGACTTTGCCAACTGCGCCGGCGCGAACGTCTTTGCCGGCAGCGGCAATAAAGATGTGAATCATTTCGGTAGCGCCGATACCATCGATCATCTCGATGCCGGTGGCTTGCTTCCACAATTGTCGGGTTGCGTTCGGCAACGCCTCGCCCGCAGACACCGTCTTTCTAAGGCTGCTAACGTCGAATGAGTTTGCCGGCTCGGCGAGCAGTAGTGCCATTTGGCGATACATCGTTGGCGCGGTGAAGCAAATCGTGGCGCGTGTAGCCTCGATCGTCGTCAGCAGAGCCTCGGGCGCTAGCTTCTCCATCAACACGGTCGAAGCTCCGGAGCGCAGCGGCATCGCGAGCAGGCCGCCTAGTCCAAACGTAAAAGCGAGCGGCGGTGTTCCGCAAAAGATATCTTTACCACTGGGCTTCAGCACGTGCCTGGTGAAGGCATCCGACATCACCAGAATGTCGCGATGAAAGTGCACGGTGCCCTTTGGCTGCCCCGTCGTGCCTGATGTAAATGCGATCAGGCATGCGTCGTCGCGATGATTGGGATACGCGCGAAAGTTGGAGGGCTTGCGAGCTGCGCGCGCCTCGAGCGACACCGGCGAAGCGTCGTTGAAATAAAGGACTGTCGATAGCGAAGGTGCATGATGCTCTGAAGCCGGATCGGTCGTCGCGGCCAACTCTTGCCGCAGCCGAACGTCGCACAGGGCAGCTGAAACCTTTGCCTTGTCAATCATTGGTTTCAGCTCACGCGCACGCAACAGTGGCATCGTTGCGACCGCGATCAAACCGGCTTTAACGACGGCAAGCCAGCACGCGGCAAGCATCGGCGTGTTTGGCGCGCGCAGCAGCACACGATTTCCCGGAACCAGCTTCAGGTCTTCGAGGAGTACGCGCGCGATGCGATTGACTTGCGCCTGCAGTTGCGCGTACGTGCACGACACTGGACGTGCGTTGATCAGGGTCGTGATTGCAATGTCGGCCCCACCGCCAGCGTCGACATGGCGGTCGAGCAATGCGGCGACGCAGTTCAGTTGATGCGGATACTGATATTCCGGTCTATC
>DATEOP010000245.1:0-11372 GCA_035274065.1 Burkholderiaceae bacterium | reverse complement strand
GGTACCGCACAGGCCGCAGCCTGTGCGTCCCGTCAGGTTGCGCCGCCGTTCCTTAAGCCTGAACTCGCAAGCCCCGGCAACGTCCATCTGCACTTCGATGCCGAGCGGCGTGTGCTTGATCTCGACGTCGTGTAGCTCGGAGGCTTCTGCCAGCAAGCCCTCAGTCAGTCCGAACCCGAGCGCGAAATCGTCGAGATCGGCAGGCGTGGCGAGCATTACCGCATGCGAAATCCCGTTGAAAACGAGTGCCACTGGCACCTCATCGGCGAGCCAGTCGTGCGCACGCTGGGTACGGCCGCCGCGATGTGCAGTGACCGTAGCCTCGCTGGCTCCGGCCGGACGCAACTGCGCATCGTCGGGCTTCAATTGCGCACCACTAGTTGTTCACAACCTCAGCCGGCTTTTTCTTTGCCTGCGCCAGCAGATTCAACTGCGTCGTATTGAACTCCGAGTACTCGCGTTGCCAGCTCGATGGTTGCGCCACCGGCATCACCTGCACCGCTGTCACTTTGTATTCGGGACAATTAGTGGCCCAGTCGGAGCTATCGGTCGTAATGACGTTGGCACCCGACTCCGGAAAGTGGAATGTTGTGTAGATCACTCCTGGCTGCATGTTTTCGCTAAGCACCGCGCGCAGGACGGTTTGACCCGCGCGGCTTTCGACGCCAACCCAGTCACCGTTCTTGATGCCGCGATCCTGCGCATCGTGCGGGTGGATTTCCAATCGATCTTCGCTGTGCCACCGGTTGTTTTCGGTACGGCGTGTCTGCGCGCCGACGTTGTATTGCGAAAGGATGCGACCAGTGGTCAGCAACAGCGGGTACTTGCGCGTCACTCTTTCTTCGCTCGGCACGTACTGCGTGATGATGAACTTCCCTTTACCGCGCACGAACTTGTTGACGTGCATGATGGATGTGCCGGCTTCCTCCGTGTTTTCGTTGCAAGGCCACTGCACGCTACCCAGCCGATCGATCTTCTCGAAGCTGACGCCACGGAAAGTCGGTGTCAGCTCTGCGATCTCCTGCATGATCTGCTCGGGGTGCGTGTAATGCATCGGATATCCGAGTGCGTTCGAAAGCTTGACGGTGACTTCCCAGTCGGCCAGACCGCCGAGTGGCTCCATTACTTTGCGAACACGTGAGATGCGTCGCTCGGCATTAGTGAACGTGCCGTCTTTTTCGAGAAACGACGAGCCGGGCAAGAACACATGCGCATATTTCGCCGTCTCGTTGAGAAAGATGTCCTGCACAACGACGCATTCCAATGACGTCAGCGCCGACGCCACGTGTTGCGTGTTCGGATCCGATTGCACGATGTCTTCGCCCTGGCAATACAGGCCCTTAAAGCTTCCGTCGTGCGCGGCGTCGAACATGTTCGGGATGCGCAGGCCGGGCTCTGGGTTCAACGTCACGCCCCACGCCGCATCGAAGGTGCTGCGGACCGTCGTATCGGAGATGTGCCGGTAACCTGGCAGCTCGTGTGGAAACGACCCCATGTCGCATGAGCCCTGCACGTTGTTTTGACCGCGCAGTGGGTTGACACCGACGCCCTCGCGGCCGACGTTGCCCGTCGCCATCGCAAGGTTTGCGATTCCCATCACCATCGTCGATCCTTGCGCGTGCTCGGTCACGCCAAGACCGTAGTAGATCGCGCTGTTCGGACGCCGCTCGCCGAGCTTGCCCTCGACGTTGCCGGTCGCAAACAGACGCGCAGCGCCGCGAACCACATCGGCTCGCACGCCGGTCACCGCTTCGAACGCTTCCGGCGAGTTCTCTGGCCGTGCCACGAAGTCCCTCCATTCGCGGAAACTCTTGTCGTCGCAGCGCTCGCCGATGTACTGCTCAGCCAGCAGTCCCTCAGTGACGACCACGTGCGCCAGCGCTGTGATGATCGCCACATTGGTGCCGGGCTTCAGCGGCAGATGGAAATCCGACTTCACGTGCGGCGAGTCGACCAGATCGATCTTGCGCGGATCGACGATGATCAGCTTCGCTCCCTCGCGCAGACGCCTGCGCATGCGCGAAGCGAACACCGGATGTGCGTCGGTGGGATTGGCACCGATGATCATGATCACGTCGGACTGCTCGACTGATTTGAAAGTCTGCGTGCCTGCTGACGTCCCGAGCGTTTGGCCAAGACCATATCCAGTGGGCGAATGGCATACACGTGCACAGGTGTCGACGTTGATGTTGCCAAACGCAGCGCGTACAAGCTTTTGCACCAGGTACGTTTCTTCATTGGTGCATCGGGACGACGTGATGCCGCCGATCGAATCTACGCCGTACGTTGCTTGCAGGCGCTTGAACTCCGAAGCGGCGTGGTTAATCGCTTCGTCCCAGCTGACTTCCTGCCACGGATCGCTGATCTTCTTCCGGATCATCGGCTTCGTGATGCGGTCCTTGTGCGTCGCGTAGCCCCACGCGAATCGACCTTTGACGCACGAGTGGCCCTCGTTGGCTTTGCCGTCTTTCCAAGGCACCATATTGACGACCTGGCTACCCTTCATTTCGGCCCTGAACCCGCAGCCCACACCGCAGTACGCGCAAGTGGTAATGATGCTGCGCTCGGGCAGGCCATACATGATCACGGTCTTTTCCTGCAGCGAACCCGTCGGGCACGCCTGCACGCAGGCGCCGCAGCTAACGCATTCACTGTCCATAAAGGCCTGATCCTGCCCGGCGGCGACGCGCGATGCGAAGCCGCGGCCGCTGACCGTCAGTGCAAACGTGCCCTGCGTCTCTTCGCACGCTCGAACGCAGCGATAGCAGACGATGCACTTGGCCGGGTCATATGCGAAGTACGGATTCGACTCGTCCTTCTTGTCGTTCAGGTGATGTGCACCACCGTACTGGCCCCCAATGCCATAGCGCACGTCCGACAAACCTACCGCGACCGCCATTTCCTGCAACTCGCAGTCGCCGTTCATCTTGCTGCACGCCTGGCAGTCAGCCGGGTGGTCGGACATGTAAAGCTCCATCACGCCC
The DNA here is from genome assembly GCA_035274065.1 of Burkholderiaceae bacterium. Classification (GTDB taxonomy): domain Bacteria; phylum Pseudomonadota; class Gammaproteobacteria; order Burkholderiales; family Burkholderiaceae_F; genus JACCZX01. The sequence continues at coordinate 8,388 of DATEOP010000245.1, read as the reverse complement.
TGCCGCAGCTGCTGCAGACGCGGACTTTGCGTATGAACCTTCATACCGGCTTCGGCCGGCGTCGTGCAAGACGCTGGATAACCTTTGCGGCCTTCGATCTCGATCAGACACAGCCGGCATGAACCGAACGCATTCAGGCTATCGGTTGCGCACAGCTTCGGCACGCTGATGCCGGCCTCGGCCGCGGCGCGCATCAGCGACGTGCCTTTCGGCACCGTGACAGAGGCGCCGTCGATCTCGAGTGTGATGCTTTCTACCGACTTGCTGCGAGGTGTGCCGTAGTCAACCTCGCGCCTTAATTCCGTGTACATGTTGGTCTCCTGCTGCTTGCTGCTTCTGTAGCTACGCCGCCTGTTGATCCGGCGCGGTTATGCCGAAGTCTTCGGGATAGTGGTTCAACGCTGACAGAACCGGCAGCGGCGTCATACTGCCCATCGCGCACAGGCTGCCGCTCACCATCGTATCGCACAGATCCCGTAAAAGAATGACCTGCTGTGCCCTGTTCTGATTACTTGAAATGCGGTCAATAACCTCCATGCCTCGCGTCGAGCCAATCCGGCATGGCGTGCACTTGCCGCACGACTCGATCGCGCAGAATTCCATCGCGTACCGCGCCAACTCCGACATGTCAGCCGTGTCATCGTGCACGACGATGCCGCCGTGTCCGACCACCGCCCCAGCGGCCGCATAGGCCTCGTAATCGAGCGGCATGTCCCACTGCGATTCAGGTAAGTAGGTTCCAAGCGGCCCTCCTACCTGCACTGCCTTAATCGGCCGTCCCGAGCGACTACCGCCGCCAAAGTCAAAGAGCAGCTCGCGCAAAGTAATCCCGAACGCTCGTTCGACAAGGCCGCCGTACTTGATGTTCCCGGCTAGCTGGAACGGCAGGGTGCCGGTAGACCGCCCCATGCCGTAGTCCCGATAGAACTGGGCGCCGCGCGCCAAGATCAGCGGCACGCTTGCGAACGTGATGACGTTGTTGATGACCGAAGGCTGACCGAACAGGCCCGCGATCGCGGGCAATGGGGGCTTGGCGCGCACGATGCCGCGCTTGCCTTCTATGCTCTCTAACATTGCGGTCTCTTCGCCGCACACATACGAGCCCGCTGCCTTGCGCACGTGCAAATGGAATGCACGGCCCGAGCCACATACGTTGTTTCCGAGATAGCCTGCGGCCGTCGCGTGCGCGACGGCTTCGTTCATCACCGCTACCGCATGTGGGTACTCGGAGCGGATGTACACATAGCCTTGCGTTGCGCCAACAGCGAGGCCTGCGATCGTCATGCCCTCGATCAGCATGTACGGATCGCCTTCCATCGTCATGCGATCTGAAAACGTTCCAGAGTCGCCTTCGTCGGCATTGCAGACGACGTATTTCTGCGCAGCAGTGGTGTTGAACACCGTCTGCCACTTGATGCCGGCAGGAAACGCCGCACCGCCGCGCCCGCGCAAGCCCGATTGCGTCACTTCCTGCACGATCGCAGCGCCATCCAGCGTCAGTGCACGCTTCAATCCGGCCCAACCCCCGTGCGCTTCGTAGTCAGCCAGCGACAGCGGGTCTGTGACACCCATGCGCGCGAATGTCAGGCGCTGTTGCTTCGCCAGGTAAGGGATCGCGTCGATCGGCCCAAGGCATAGCGCGTGGCGGCCGCCGCCGACCACGGCCTCGAGCAATGCGGGCACGTCTTCCGGTGTCACTGGTCCATAAGCGACCCGGCCCTGTGGTGTGTCCACCTCAACTAGCGGTTCGAGCCAAAAAAGGCCGCGCGAACTGTTGCGTATCAGGTCCAGCGCGACTCCGTGACGAGCGCTCTCGGTACGGAATGCAGCAGCCACCTCGTCAGCTCCGACAGCCAATGCTGCCGAGTCGCGTGGCACATAAATTCGGGGTGCGCTCATGCGGGCGATCCGAGCGACGCGACGACGCGGTCGAACTTCTCGGGGGTGACGCGCGCGTATAGCTTTTCGGCCACCATCATTGCCGGCGACGATGCGCACATGCCCAAGCAAAACACCGGCTCCAGCGTAACCGCGCCGTCGGGCCGCGTATGGTGTGACGCACAGCCGAGCACCTTTTCCGCATGAGCCATCAGCGCATCGGCACCGCACGCCTTGCACGACTCGGCGCGGCAGACCTGAACCACAACCCGCCCCGCGGGCTCAGTTCGGAAATGGTGGTAATAGGTGATGACACCATGAACTTCGGCGCGCGACAAATTGAGTCCCTTCGCGATCGCGGGGACCGCGTCGGCAGGGATATATCCAAGAGCATCCTGCACGTCGTGAAGGATCGGCAGCAGCGCACCCGGCTCTCCGGCGTGGCGCTCCAACAGGCTACGCACGGTGCCCAGCGCATCGCGTGGAAACAGTGAAGCAACATCAGTCATAACACTTCCTGAATGCACTCCTGCGCGCGCAACCTACGAGCAAATTCCGAGCGCAGCGGCTGTACCTGCCAGTGTCGACGGTATCCGGCAAGCGATCCAATTCATTTGGTGAATCGGTCGATAGGAAGGAAGAAGGCATCGCGTCTAGTTTCCGAGTAGACCGGAGTGCTGTGCAGCATGCTGCAGCCAGCCCGGGTCCTGGGCAAACGCCAGCGCAGCTTCGAGCGTCCGCGATTGACGATTCGTCTCGTGCACGATGAAGGCGATAGGAACTTCGACCCGCGGGCTGCTGAGTGGTAGCGCTTCGAGTTCGCAATAGCCTTCCAGCGTGCTCACCAACGCGCCGGGCATGATGCTGCAGACGTCTCCTGCCAACACGCTCAACCCCAGCGTGATGATAGCGTTGCTTTCGATTGCGCGTTGAGGCTGTGCGCCAGCGGCCGCGAACGCTCGATCCACAATAGTACGGTTATGCATCTCAGCGCTGAGCAGACACAGCGGCAGCCGGGCAGCCTCCGCCCAGGTCATCTCCGGACCGATGCGCAGACCTGCGCCGTCTCCAGATGCTTTTCGCAAAAGGAAGTATTGCTCCGTGTATTGCGGCACTACACGCAATCGCAAGCGCTTGTCGTCCACCCGCTCGGAGTAGCCGACGCCAATATCGAGCGCAAGGCTTTCCAGGCCGGTTTCCAATTCGACCGAACTCATGGTTCGCACAATCGGAACGATGCCTGGATAACGAGCGCGCAAGATGGCCGCGAAGCGCGCGGCAATCGGCATAGCAGTCGGGACAACGCCGAACAGCAGCTGTCCTTTCGGACTGTCCGCGCTGCTTTCCAGATCCTGACGTAATAACTCGTGCTCGTGCAGGATGCGACGCGCACTGGCAAGGATGCGCTCACCTTCGACGGTGAAGCCGGCGAAACTTCGTCCTCGCTTGACAATTGCGGTGCCGAAATGCTCTTCAAGCGCCTTGAGTGCATTGGATAGCGCTGGCTGCGTAACGTGACAGGCAAGCGCGGCCCGACCGAAGTGCCGGTGATCAGCGAGAGCAACCAGGTACTTGAGGAAAACGTGCAGGTTCATCGCGTCAGTATTCTGGCAGCATGCATTTACCCCTGCGCCGCATCGACTTCCGCCGTGAACTTATCGCTCGATAACAACTGCGAATGGCACAAACGATGGCCGCAAGATAAGCTGCCGTCAAGTGACAACCCGCGAGCGCAAGAACGTATTCGAAGTACTTCGACGCAATCAATTAGCGGTGCGGCGTCCACCCTGTTGCGAAGGGAAAATCAGGGAGTGACAGTCGAACGAACAGAACCGGATACGTTCCCGAAGCTGCTCTTGCACCATGCGCAGCAGCGCGGGGAACGCCCAGCCATCCGTGAAAAAAACCGTGGCATCTGGCGCACCACAACGTGGGGCAATCTTGCAGACGAAGTGACTACGCTGGCGACGGCGCTGTCGGCGCGAGGTATGCAGCGCGGCGCGCGTGTTGCACTGGTCGGTGACAACCGGCCACGTCTGTATGCCGCAATGAATGCAGCGCAGTCGTTGGGTGGCATCGTCGTGCCGCTGTACCAGGACGCGACTGCCGAAGAATTGGCGCCGCTGCTGCAGCGCGCTGAAGTCAGCTACGTCTTTGCAGAGAATCAGGAGCAGGTCGACAAGCTGCTTGAAATCCTGCCGCGCTGTCCGACGATTCGTACGATCGTCTACGACCAAGACCGCGGAATGCGTCAATACAAGCAGCCACAATTGCTGAGCTACGCGGTCCTGTTGCAGCAAGGTCGTGAGCTCGCCGCGTCGAAGCATAACTTCCTGCAGGCCGAAGTTGAGCGCGGTAATGCAAGTGAAGCCGCCTTTCTCTTCTTCACCCCGGGCACGACGGGACCATCTAAGGGAGTCGTGTTGACTTATGCGTCGCTCATCGATCGTGCGCGTGCAGCAGCCACGGTCGATCAGCTGAAGGACACAGACGTTGCTATGGCCTATCTGCCCCTTGGGTGGATCGGGCAGAATCTCTTTTGTTATACGCAGCCGATGGTTACAGGGTATTGCATCTGCTGTCCTGAATCATCGGAAACGCTGCTTTCCGACATGCGCGAAATTGGTCCGACGTACTTTCTCGGCTCACCGCGCGTTCTCCAGACGCTGCTCGCGCAGGTTTCGGTGCGCATTGAGGACGCGGGTCGCGTCAATCAGGCGCTGTACCGCCATTACATGTCACTGGCACGGCGTGTCGGCGCGCGCATTCTGTCCGGGGAGGCGCTACCGATAGGCCAACGCCTCGCCTATGCAATAGGCAATCTTCTGATTTATGGCCCGCTGCGCGACGTACTCGGAATGAGCAAGCTGCGCGTCGCCTATACCGGGGGCGACGCGATCGACCCGAACCTGGTGATGTTCTTCCGCTCGCTCGGGATCAATCTGAAACAGCTGTACGGCTCCACGGAGACCGGCTTTATCGTCGCGATGCAGCGCGACGGCGAGGTCAAGCCGGACACCGTCGGGCCGCCAGCGCAGGGCGTCGAGCTGAAGTTCACGCCGCAGGGCGAAATCCTAGTGCGCTCTCCAGGCCTATTCGAGCAGTACTACCACGACCAGCAAACGACCGCACAGAGTCGCACCGCCGACGGTTGGTTTCACACCGGCGATGTGGGCTTTCTAGGCGATGATGGCCATCTGCGGATCGTCGATCGAATGACGAACGTCGCGGCATTAAGCGACGGGACGATGCATGCACCGAAGTTGATCGAGAACAAACTGAAGTTCTTTCCTTACGTCCGAGAAGCGGTGGCGTTCGGCAGCGGGCACGACCGGGTGTGCATGCTGGTCGACATCGACACAGCTGCTGTCGGTCGATGGGCCGACAAACAGAACGTCTCGTACGCCGGTCATGCCGACCTTGCCTCGCGCGACGAAGTGTATGGCCTGATCGCCGACTGCATCGGCAAGGTCAACGCCGAGCTCGCACACGACGCGGCGCTGGCCAGATCGCAGGTGCACCGATTCGTGATTCTGCCGGAGGAACTCGAGGCCGACGACGGCATGCTGACGCGCACGGGCAAGCTGCGACGCGACGCCATCGCCGAACGTTATCGCGCGTCGGTGGACGCAATGTTCGAAGGCGTGGTCGAAGCGCGCACCGACGAAATCAAGATCCGCGACGCAAACACTTTCGCGCCTGCGCAGACCTCAAAGGCCGCCTGATGGACATGGCGACGCACCTGCAAGCGCCCGAACGCGCTTTCGCCGTCGGTGCACCAATTTTAGAACTCGATTCGATTTCGTTGCGCTTCGGTGGCGTCCAAGCTCTTACAAACGTGTCGTTCAACGTGCTCGAGCACGAAGTACGAGCGATCATCGGTCCAAATGGTGCCGGCAAGAGTTCGATGCTGAACGTGATCAATGGCATCTACGTGCCGCAGCAGGGCAACATCAGTTTTCGTGGTGAGCGCCAGATAGGCATGACCCCGACGCGCGCGGCTCATTTGGGGATCGCGCGCACCTTCCAGAACATTGCGCTGTACCGGGGCATGTCGGTACTGGACAACATCATGGCCGGCCGCACACTGAAGATGCATGCCACATTCGCTGAGGTCGCCCTACATCTGCCGCGCGCACGGCGAGAAGAAACCGAGGCCCGCGACGCTGTCGAGGAAATCATTGAATTTCTCGAGATACAGCACATCCGCAAAACCCTCGTCGCACGCCTGCCCTACGGACTTCAGAAGCGCGTAGAGCTTGGCCGGGCGCTCGCTGCGGAGCCGAAAGTCCTGTTGCTCGACGAGCCGATGGCCGGCATGAACATCGAGGAAAAGCAGGACATGTGCCGCTACATCCTCGACGTCAACGACCACTACGGCACCACGGTGGTGCTGATCGAGCATGACATGAGCGTGGTAATGGATCTTTCCGACCGCGTGGTCGTGCTTGATTACGGCAAGAAGATCGGCGACGGCAGCCCGGATGAAGTACGGTCCAACCAGGCCGTGATCGATGCCTATCTTGGTGTCGCGACGGAGGAGACCGCGTGAGCTTCTTCCTGGAAGTTCTGATTGGGGGGCTTCTTGCGGGAACGATGTACTCGCTGGTCGCACTCGGCTTCGTGCTGATCTACAAGGCCTCATCGGTCTTCAACTTCGCGCAGGGCTCGATGGTGTTCTTCGCGGTGTTGTTCTTCGTCGGGTTCATGGAGCTCGGACTGCCCTTCTGGTTGGCGCTGCCGGTCACCGTGTTGGTGATGGTCGTGGTAGGCATGATGACCGAGCGCTTCGTGCTGCGTCCCCTGGTGGGCCAGAGCGAGGAGACGCTGCTGATGGCTACCATCGGGCTCACGTTCGTCCTTGAGGGTGTTGCGCAGCTGGTCTGGGGCGTGGAGGTTCGGCGCCTAGACCTCGGCATCCAGGATGAACCGATCGGCTGGCTGGCCGATAACACGGGCGTGCTGATTAGCCAGTTCGACATCGCCTCGGCGATCATCGCCGCCGTCATGGTGACGGTCCTCGCACTGGTGTTCTCGCGCACCAAGGTTGGACGCGGGCTACGTGCCGTGGCGGATGACCCCGCGGCGGCGCTCTCGATCGGCATTCCGCTCAGGCACATTTGGGCGCTGGTGTGGGCCACGGCCGGCGTCGTCGCCCTGGTGACTGGCATGTTGTGGGGCGCACGCAGCGGGGTGCAGTTCGCGCTGATTGGCGTCGCACTCAAGGCACTACCGGTGCTGATTATCGGCGGGTTCACCTCTGTACCGGGGGTGATCGTCGCCGGGTTGATCGTCGGAGCGGCGGAAAAGATCGCCGAGGTCTATGTCGGGCCTTATGTCAACGGCGGCATCGAGGGCTGGCTGCCGTACGTGCTTGCGGTCGCGTTTCTGCTGATTAGGCCCGAAGGCCTGTTTGGCGAAAAGATCATTCGTCGGGTCTAACGATGCTCTACCGCGAAACAGGCCTCTTTTCCACCACCTATGAACAGGACCGCCAGCTGCTGCCGCTTACGCAGGATCGCATCGGCATGGCGCTCCTGGTCTTCGTTGCGGTCGTCGTGATTCCGATGTTCGCCAGCGAATACTGGCTTTCCGCGATCCTGATCCCCTGGCTCGTTTTCGCGCTCGTTGCGCTCGGCCAGAACATTCTGATGGGCTACGCGGGGCAGCTTTCGCTCGGCTCGGCTGGGTTCATGGCATCGGGTGCCTTCGCCTGCTACAACCTGATCCTGCGCATTCCCGGCATACCCTTTGTTGTCGCCGTCATCCTCTCCGGCCTGATCACTGCAGGCGTGGGCATTTTCTTTGGGCTGCCGAGCCTGCGTGTACGCGGCCTCTATCTCGCCGTCGCAACGCTGGCCTCGCAATTCTTCATCGTCTGGCTGCTGGAAAAGTTCGCCTGGTTCAAGAACTACGACCCGGCTGGTGTTATCACGGCGCAGAAGATCGTCGTCCTCGGTCAGACGTTCGACAAGCCCCACGAGAAGTACCTAGTCGTGCTAGTGATCGTGGCGGTGCTCGCGCTGCTCGCCAAGAACATGGCGCGCGGCTCGACCGGCCGGGCGTGGCGTGCGGTGCGCGACATGGATGTGGCAGCGGAGGCGATGGGGATCTCGCTCCTGCGCACCAAGCTGCAAGCCTTTGCGATCAGCTCGTTCTATTGCGGCGTGGGTGGCGCGCTCTACGCCTTCGCTTACCTGCAGACAGTCGAGCCATCGGCGTTCACGATCGATCTGTCGTTCCGCATACTGTTCATGGTCATCATCGGCGGACTCGGCACCATCATGGGATCGTTCCTCGGCGCGGGCTTCATCCTGCTCATGCCGATTTTTTTGAATGCGTTCTTCCACGGGATGTTCGGGCATGCCATTGATGCCAGTCTGATCTCGGCGGTCGAGCAGATCGTTTTCGGCGTAATGATCATCGCGTTTCTTATAGTCGAACCGCTCGGGCTGGCGCGGATCTGGCAGCTCACCAAGGAACGGCTGCGGCTATGGCCGTTCCGTCATT
>DATEOP010000244.1:0-10501 GCA_035274065.1 Burkholderiaceae bacterium | reverse complement strand
TTTCGCGTGCTGCGTGACGGTGTTGAAATAGAAGGCGCACCCCTGGTGATGCGGGGCCACACGAATCGATTGCGACTGGAGTGGTCGGAGCCGCTCGACGGCGCGCCACCGTCGATCGAGGCCGAATGGCGTCCCGCCCGGTTAGTCTTTGCCGCGCGCGCGCCGGGACCGTACCTATTAGCAGTGGGTCGTCCCGACACGCCATTCGGGCCAGCCCTGGATGCACGCTCAGTCCTCGCTGCGGACGATCCTTCTGCTGGTCGATTGCCCGTCGCGACGGTCGAGGTCGGGAGTGTTGCTACAACACAGCAGCAACGTGCGCAGCGTATCGCGAGCGAGGCGCGTTGGTCCCGCTACCTGCTTTGGACTGTGTTAGTGCTCGCAGTAGCTGGGCTTGGATGGATGGCCTGGCGCATGTCGGTTCAGCTGCGGCAAACCGCGACGCAAGTCGATGAAGCATGATCGAAATGGAAAATCAGCCGAGCCCGACTCGGAAATAAAAGCGGCCGGCGGTAGGTTTATCCACCGCCGGCCGCAGCAAGAAACACCGGTCTTAGCGAACCAGCGCAACCTGCTCGGGGGCCATGCGCCTGGCCGTTGGCGCAACTCGCTCACCCACGATGACAACTCTTTCCAGCTCGATCGTCGGCATCGTGACGGCTTGTTGCACTGCTGGCCCTGCTGACAGTTCCTGCACACCGACCGCCGCTGCCAATGAAAGCGCGCTTACCGTGGCAGCAAAGAACAGCGTTGTTTCGAATTTCTTAATCATGGCCTGCTCCTGACTCATTGCTTAATTTGTCGATGAACGCAATGTAGGCAATTCGGTGGCTGCAAGCCATCCGTTTGCGATGAAGTGCAGGAAAGCCGGCGTAGGTTGCAATTTGCAGGAGTGGATGGGGACGAAACCGGCCATACGGCGACGAACTGCCGTCGCCGGCGACTTGCCGCACCAGGGCTTGGCTAGTTCTTCTCGCCACGTTTCATTCTCATCCGCTGCTCCGCTGTACGGTGTCGAATTTTCCACATTGACAATTGCTCCCGGCGCTGCAGCGGGGTCAATGTTTCGCGGCGAATTTCACGCAGCATCTTCTGATAATTCACAAGCCGATCCGCTGCGACGCCCGCGCGCACAGCGCAGCCGGGCTCGTCGCGGTGGCCGCAATCGCGAAATCGGCAGCGCCCGGCTAGTGACTGGATGTCGTCGAACGCCGCTGCCAGATCGTCTTCATCGATGTCAGGCCGCAGCCCGCGCAATCCGGGCGTGTCGATGATGCACCCGCCCGCTGGCAATCGGTGTAGTGAGCGCGAAGTGGTCGTGTGCCGACCGCGGCTGTCATCTTCGCGCACAGTGCCTGTGTCCTGCACGTGTCCGCCAAGCAGTGTGTTGGTCAGCGTCGACTTGCCGGCACCGGAGGAACCCAGCACCACCGTCGTCTGGCCTGTCCCGACGTAAGGCGCGAGCTCGCTTGCGGTAACAGCCGCCCGGGCATCGACGGCGTGTACGGCGATGTCTTGCGACAACCGCTCGCGCAGCGCGTCGAGCTGCGTGGCGACGTTCTGGCACAGATCACGTTTGGTCAAGATCACGACGGGCCGGATACCAGCCGGCTTGACCATTGCAAGATAGCGTTCGAGCCGACGCAAATTGAAGTCACCGTCGAGCCCCATCACTAATAGCGCGCTATCGACGTTGGTCACGAGGGGTTGCCGCGAACCAGACGAATTGCGCCGCACGATTTCGGTGAGGGGTGCCATTCGCTGGCGCACCCACAGCGTCCCATGCTGGTCGGTTTGCACCAAAAGCCAGTCACCCACCGTCAGCGAATCGCCCGCGTCGGCGAGCGCGCGAAATAACCCAGGGAGCGGCCGGGCGAGGTGCTCGTGCTCGCCGTCCGTCACGCGCACGGCCTCGCGATGCACTTCTATCAACCGCATCGGCACTGCAGCCTCGTCACGGCTGGCGTCCAGTGAGCCAGTTGCCTGCGCGACGGCGGGTGTAAAACCGATCGGCCGCAAGCGAGCCATCAAAGTCATATCCATTTGTTCCGAATCCTCGAGACAATGCACTGCGTAAACGACGCGTGCAGAAACACGCGCTGCGTATCAACGTGGAATGTCGCGGCCGCTTGCGCGGCGCAAGAATCGGAAAGCCCGAGTCAGCGCTACTGCGGCCGACTAACGAACAAGATCAGTTTTTCTCATGGCGCCTCCTGGATGAAGCGCGCTCGGTCGAGCGAGGGCGCGAGCTTCGCGCAAAGCGGCGGTGCGGTCAATGCAGAACTGTTAGTTGTTCCCATCAAGCGTCAACCGATGCGACGGTCGTACGCTACGTGTTTATGAACGAAATACTTAGAAAGCTTGCGATAGGTGGCGTGTTGGCCGTACTAGCTGCGACAGCGCAGGGTGGCGATCGGGTTGACGTCTGGGTCTTACTGACCGAGCCGCCGATGGCGTCCGATACCGCATCATCGGAGAAAATCAGGGAGCAGCAGCACGCGGTAGCAGCTCAGTTGAAGGAACTCGGCGCCGTCGAACTTGGCCGCGTCACGACGGCGCGCAACGCAATCGCCGTATCGATCGACCCGGCTAAGTTGCCGGAAGTTAAGCGCCTTTCCGGGGTCCGCTCTGTTTCTCCGGTGCGCGACATTCAGCGCAACCCACCCGTTCCGCCGGTCCGTTAGTTTGCAGCGCACCATCTCGTTGCATCGCGGCGACAGTCGCGAAGACGTGATGGACACTGCGATGGCGCCGTTACTTCTTTACAGCGGCGTAATGCGTCGCCTAGATTTGTTACTCCAATAAGACAATTCCAAGGAGAGACCTAATGAAGCGCATCGCGATGCTGATCGCGTCCGCTGCACTGCTAAACGCGTGCGGCGGCGGATCGGATCAGGCCGAGTTACAAGCTTCGGCCACCAATGAAGAAGCAATGGCAACTGGAACAGCGACGGGTTCGCTGTCCATAAGTAATTCACACCGCGTTGCAGCGCCGCCGGGGATTGTCATCAATCGAGTGGACCGTCGGCTGGCAGCCGCGCGCGGATCGATCGATGTTTGGGTTTCTCTGGAACAAAACTCCGTGGCCGCGCAAAGCGCGGCGCTCGCGGAGACGAGCGGCATCTCAAATGCGGAAGGCGGGGAGATGGTAAGGGCGATGCGCGCGGTGCGCCAGGGAGCTGCCGAGCATCGCAAGCGTATCGGCGAGTCGCAGGCAGGAATAGCGAGCAGTATTTCCTCACTTGGCGGGCGGGAGCTTGCCCGTGTACAGGTCGCGCATAACGCCATTGCCGTGCGAATCGATGCCGCGCAATTGCCTCAACTGGCAGCGATTCCCGGTGTCGCCAAGGTACAACCGGTGCTGAACTATGAAATGACGCTTGCGGAGACCGTGCCATATGTGGGCGCCACTGCAGTGCACGCCACCGGGCGGAACGGCACGGGTGTAAAGGTCGCGGTGCTCGACAGCGGGATCGATTACCTACACGCAGCGCTTTCTGGCTCGGGCAATCCGGCCGATTTTGCAGCGAACAATCCGGACATCATCGAACCGGGCACGTTCCCGACCAGCAAGGTCGTCGGAGGCTTCGACTTCGTGGGATCGAGCTGGACAGGTGCAACAGGAGGTCCTCCCCTAGCTCCTGACCCCGATCCGCTCGATGCGGGACCGGGTCGCGGTCATGGCACGCACGTCGCTCACATCATCGCCGGTAAGGGCGGCGTCGCACCCGGGGCAAGCCTTTATGCGGTCAAGGTCTGCTCTTCCGTCTCAACGTCCTGCAGTGGCATCGCGCTACTGCAAGGCATGGACTTCGCACTCGATCCGAACGGGGACGGTGACACGAGCGATGCGGTAGACATCATCAACATGTCGCTTGGTTCGCCCTACGGTCAGATCGAAGACGACCTCACTTTAGCTTCGACCAACGCGGTAAAACTCGGAGTGATCGTTGTGGTCGCGGCAGGCAATGACGCCAACAAGCCGTACATCGTGGGTTCGCCCTCAATCGCACCTGGTGCCATCAGTGTGGCGAACACGCAGGTGCCGAGCGCGCAAGCGTATCCGCTGATGGTGAACACGCCGGCGGCCATTGCGGGCGTTTACGGCAACACCGCAACCGTCGACTGGGCGCCGGTAGGCGATGGCGTAACCGGCGACGTGGTCTTCATCGGGCGAGGTTGTCCTGCTGGAAGCGTTGCTCCTGGAAGTCCCGCGGATCCAATACTGGCTAACCCAACGGGGAAAATTGCACTCATTGATCGCGGCGGATGCTCTGTCAGTCTCAAAGTGGACTATGCAGCAGATGCCGGTGCCAAAGGAGTGCTGATCGGCCTCGTTGCCCCCGGCGATGCCGTTTCCTTCTCGTTCGGCGGTGGAGACAACATGGTGCCGACGCTGGTGATTCAGCAGTCGCTCTCCAACGCGATCAAGGCACAGCTGAACGCGAGCCAAACGGTCAACGTTACGTTTTCGCCGGCCACTGCAATCCCACTGGTGGGCAGCATGATCAGCAGCTCGTCGCGTGGACCATCGATGAGTACGCAGACCATCAAGCCCGAAATCGGTGCGCCGGGTAACTCAGTGTCGGCGGTAGCTGGGACAGGTACGGGCGAGACGGCCTTCAGTGGCACTTCGGGTGCATCGCCGATGGTCGCCGGCGCTGCGGCCCTGATGCGGCAGGCCTATCCAAACCGCTCGCCGGAGAAGATCAAGGCGATGCTAATGAACAGCGCCGAAACGGTGGTTTATACGAACCCGGCCTTGTTGCCCGGTGAACTTGCCCCGATCACGCGCATTGGTGCTGGAGAGTTGCGCGTCAATCGTGCCATCGCGCAGACCGCGGTTGCGTGGAATCGTGCAACGAAGTCGGGAGCCCTGTCGTTCGGGGCACTCGAAGTTGAGTCGCACATGGTGGTGGAACGCACGCTGAGGGTCGAGAACTTCGCGAACACGGCGCGCAACTTCACGATCACGCCCACCTTCCGTTATGCGAATGACGAGGCTAGCGGCGCTGTGAAGGTGCAGGTCAAGTCCCAGGTGCACGTTTCAGCGCGTGGCTTCGAAGACATCGAGGTCAAGTTAATCATCGACCCGAACAAGCTGGCAACGTGGACGCTGAATGGTGGCTCGCTCGGCGGTGACGGCGCGGCGCTGAACGGCCCGGAGTACGACGGTTACATCACGCTGACCGCAGGCTCCGAGAAGATCACTGTGCCCTGGCACGTGCTGCCACGCAAAGCGGCCGAAACCGAGGCGTCTCTTTCGCAGCGCGGCAAGCCCGGCCCGACGTTGAAGTTGCGCAATCGTGGCGCCGAGGTTGGTGAGTACGACGCGTTCTCTTTGATCGGCGTGAGCAAGAAGATTCCGCGCAGTGAGCTGCCTGCTCCGGGTGACAACTTTGCGATCATCGACATGCGCTCGGTCGGCGTGCGTCATCTGCCGGCAGCCGTGTTCGGGGACGACTACCTCGAGTTCGCGATCAACACGAACGGGAGGCGAGCGCATCCGAATTACCCCGCGGAGTTTGACGTCTACCTCGATACAACCGGTGACGGGCAACCTGACTTCGTGATCTTCAACGCCGAAAACGGCGGGGTCGCTGTGTCGGGGCAAAACGTTACTTTTGTGGCGAACCTAGCCACTGGCACTGCAACCGCCGTCTTCTTTACTGACGCCGACTTGAACTCTGGCAATGTGATCATGACGGTGCCGATGTCCGCGTTGAGTCTGGCCGTCGGGACGACCATCAACATCGATGTGTTCGCTTTTGATAACTACTTCACCGGAGAGCAGACCGACGAGATCACCGGCATGCGATTTACGCCGGGAATTCCGCGCTTCGGTGTGGTGGGCTTTCCGTTCGGGGCCGTCCCGGCTAGGGGGTCTGCAGACGTCGGTGTTACCACGGCGACGCTGCCTGACACGCTCAGCAGCGAGTTGGGACTGCTGATGATGTACCGGCGCAACGCCGGTCACGAGGCAGACGCGGTGCGTATCCACTGATACCGTCCGCGCTCTAGAGACAACGGCCGCAGCAGCGGCCGTTGTTTTTTCTGCGATCACTTTCTGCGACCACACTCCGTCCATGCCCCTTCTGATTGCCTATGACTTGCGCGAGAACGAGATCGAGCTCAGCGCCATACGCGCGCAAGGTGCGGGCGGGCAGAACGTCAACAAGGTATCGAATGCGATTCACCTGCGCTTTGACATCCGGGCGTCGTCACTGCCTGATGAAATAAAGCAGCGATTGCTTGCGAGGCCCGACCAGCGAATCAGCGACGACGGCGTGGTCGTGATCAAGGCGCAGTCCTTCCGCAGCCTAGAGAAAAATCGTGCGGACGCCCTCGCGCGGCTCAATGCGCTGGTCGCAAACGCAGCTTCAATTCCACGCAAACGCCGTCCAACGAAACCAACGGCCTCGTCGCAGAAAAAACGGATCGAGACAAAAGTGCGGCGCGGCCAGATCAAAGCCCTGCGCCGAGGACGGATTGAAGACTAGGTCAGACGAAGTACATCACGGTGACGTAGTGGCTTGCGCTGCCGCCCATTACGAACAGGTGCCAGATGCCGTGCGCGTATCGCCAGCGGCGGTCGTTTAAATAGAACACGATGCCGGCCGTGTACAGCGCACCACCCGCGGCGAGCCAGCTGATTCCTTCGACACCGAGCTTGTCAATCAGCGGTACGAAAGCGGTCACGCCCAGCCAGCCCATGATCAGGTACGGAATCGGCGAAGGGTCGCCGCCATCGTTACGCCGCCATGTCCTGAACATTCCATACAGAGCCATCGCCCAAATTGCCGCAAACAGGGTCAAGCCGAACGGACCGCGCAGGCTAACGAGCATGAAGGGTGCATAGCTGGCGGCAATCAATACATAAATGGCCGCGTGATCGATTTTGCGCAGAACAATCTTTGCGCGCCCACGGACTGAGTGGTACAGCGTTGAGGCTGCGTACAGCAAGACCAGCCCGGCTCCGAAAGCGCTGAACGCGATGATCTTCCAGATATCGCCTTGTTCACTGGCCTGTCCGATCAGTACAGCTGCCCCCGCAATCGCGAGCGCGGTGCCGGCCAGATGCGTCAGGCTGTTGAATCGTTCGCCGTGATACATACGCGCAAACATAACGTCTTCGCGTGAGGTTTCAGGCGGGAAAGAAACACACAAAACGCCCGCAGCACGTGCCCGGCAATTCACCCGCAATTCAGCGGTTAAAGGCGGCGTCTGGAGCGTGCCAGTTAGGCGGCGGTGCCGGTGTCGGGCGGAGTGGGCTGGTTCTGCTGATCGACGGGTGCTGCTTCGTCGGGGGCGCGCTGTCCCTTGCGCTGGCGCTTCTCATCCTGCTTTTTCTTACGCGCGATCTCGCGCTGGCGCTTCTCAAATGAATAGTTAGGCTTGGCCAGGAAAGTCTCCTCAAAGGCGGTGGCGACCGAAGCTTACCGCGGCACGGTCAACTGCGCCTGCCTGCTCATAAATCGTGGGACTGTGTCTTGCTGCGCGTTTTTCAGGCTAATGAACAAGGAAGCTGCATGAAAGCGTTGTGTTGGCACGGCAAGCACGATATCCGGTACGAGACGGTTCCCGATCCGCAGATCGAAGAATCACGCGACGCCATTATCAAAGTGACGACGTGTGCGATCTGCGGGTCGGACCTGCACTTATTCAACGGCTTCGTGCCTGGAATGATGAGCGGCGACATCATGGGACACGAGTTCATGGGCGAAGTCGTTGAAGTAGGCCCGGCGAACAAGAAGCTAAAGGTCGGCGACAGGGTCGTCGTTCCCTTCACGATCATCTGCGGAGAGTGCGACCAGTGCCGTCGCGGCAATTTCTCCGTATGTGAGCGCACCAATCGCAACAAGAAAATCGGCGACACGGTCTTCGGTCACACAACGGCCGGCCTCTTTGGTTACACGCACCTGACGGGAGGATACGCAGGGGGGCAGGCCGAGTACGTGCGCGTTCCGTACGCCGATGTCGCGCCGGTCAAGATTCCCGACAACCTTACCGATGAGCAGGTGCTCTTCCTAGGCGACATTTTTCCAACCGGCTGGCAGGCGGCCGTGCAATGCGACATCCAGCCAACGGACACGGTGGCGGTATGGGGCGCCGGACCTGTCGGCCAATTTGCGATTCGCAGCGCAGTGATGCTTGGTGCGGAGCAGGTCGTTGCAATCGACAATCAGCCTGACCGGTTAAGCATGGCCGAGGCGGCAGGCGCGATTGTCATCAATTACGACGACGACAGCGTGCTCGATCGGCTGAATGAGTTGACCAAAGGCAAGGGTCCGGAGAAGTGCATTGATGCGGTGGGAATGGAAGCGCATTCGTTGCGCTCGCTAGATTCGGCGATTGACCGGGTCAAGCAGGCCGTGATGATCGAAAGCGATCGGCCGCACGTATTGAGAGAAATGATCTACGTCTGCCGTCCCGCCGGCGTGTTGTCAGTGCCCGGTGTTTATGGTGGCCTCGTCGACAAGATTCCGATGGGTGCACTGATGAACAAGGGGTTGACGCTGCGTGCCGGCCAGACGCACGTCAATCGCTGGACTGACGATCTGCTGCGTCGAATCGATCAAGGTCAGATCGATCCGTCATTTGTCATCACGCACACGGTCGATCTGGAAGACGGCCCCGACATGTACAGGACCTTTCGTGAAAAGCAGGATGGCTGCATCAAGGTGGTGATGAAGCCTGGGCAGAACGGAAGTAGTAGAGGAAACGCAACTCAACGGGTGATGCAATGAACGGTTTATTCAGAAAACTTTCCAGGTCATATGGCAGTGGCCGCCCGATCAATGAGGTGACCTCGCGCGGCCTCGGGTGGTTCAGTATTGGTCTGGGCGCCGCGGAAATACTGGCGCCGCGCCTGCTAGGACGCGCTCTCGGCATGCCGCACAGCGGCGGGTTGCTGTTCCTATATGGACTGCGCGAAGTCGCGACCGGTGTCGGACTCTTGCGAGCGAAGAATCGCACGCCTTGGTTGTGGGGCCGCGTGGCCGGCGATGCGCTTGACCTCGCGACTCTTGCGGCACACGTTGGGCCGAACAATAAGCTCAACATTGGCGTTGGAATGGCGGCGGTCGCAGGCGTTACTGCGATTGATGTGACCATGGCACAAGCCATGTCGGAGCGAGATAAGCGGCGTGCGCGCGATTGGGTTGACTACAGCGATCGCAGCGGATTTCCGCAGTCGGCTGCGGCGGCGCGTGGCATCGCTCGCAAGGACTTTAGGGTGGATATGCGCGCACCATCCGTCGAAAGGGAACTCGAGCTGACTTGATTCGGGCGCGCATAGCGTGCGGCATTCGGAACTCTCCTCACGTAAACCGCGGCCTAAAGCCGCGCGTTTAACCTCAGTCCCAAGCGCCGACGTGCTTGGGCTTAGATTTCCACTACAAGGGAGAATTTGATGAATCAAATCGATGTGCGCACATTTGCGCACGCAAGTGTGTTGGCCGCCGCCTTCTTGCTGGCAGGTTCGGCCTTAGCAGTGACCAAGGACGAGTATCGCGCTACAAAGGATCGGATCGCGGCCGACTACAAGGCTGCCAAGGCGAAGTGTGATCCACTATCCGGCCAACCGAAGGATCTCTGTATAGCCGAGGCAAAGGCAGCCGAAAAACGCGCGAAGGCTCGAGCCGAAGCAGACTACGAAAACACTCCTAAAGCGCGCGAAAAGGCTGTAATTGCAGACGCCGAAGCAACGTACATGGTGGCAAAAGAACAGTGCGCGACCAAGACCGGTAACGACAAGGACGTTTGTGTAAAAGCGGCCAAGGCCGCCGAAACGAAGGCCAAGGCGGACGCCAAGGCAGCGCGTCAGACGACAGTGGCGAAGACGGATGCGAAAGACGCCAAACGCGATGCTGACTATAAGGTCGCGCGTGAGAAATGCGACCCGCTGACGGGTGCCGCTAAGGATAAATGCGTTGCCGACGCGAAGGCCAAGTACGCACATTAGACTTCGCTGCGCCGCGGATTGAGAATGACGGCACGCTACGGGCGTGCCTTTTTTTGCGCAGTCATGGACATCGGAAGATAAGTATCCACTGTGCCTTGCCGATCGCTGCGGTAGCTGTGCAGGACTGTGAGATCAATGGTCAGCATGTGAATCCTGCTAACGGCAGTACGACCGAAGGCAAGACCGGCGTCATGAAGTGCCGTGATCGCGATACCGGCGAGCTCGTATGCGAAGAGGAATACCGCAACGGCCGCGCCTCTCCGAAGAAACGCTGTGGTACCTGAACGGCAACCTGAAAAGCAAGACGCGCTGGCAGCGCGACGGTGCAAGGTACTTATCGCGCTCGAAGAATTCTGGGATAACGGGCAGGTTCGCGCGCACACGGTGCGCGACAATGGCGTTGGCTACGTCGGTGTGCAACAAGGATTCGACGAGGCCGGTGCTCTGATCGGGAAGAAATTTACGACAAGGGTGTGTTGACTCGCCGCAAGGTATATAAAGCCGGCAGGTTGGTGCTTGGCGAGCAGTACTACCCGG